>CAKZOF010000564.1 GCA_937135995.1 uncultured Pyrinomonas sp. | reverse complement strand
CGCCGCCGGGCGGTGATGTCATCGGACGACGGCGACTCGATACGCACGTCCATGCCTTGCGCGCGCTGGGCGCGGAAATTCACGTCAACGATGGATTTGATATGCAGACCGATGGCTTGCGCGGCAAGGACCTGTTGCGGCTGCGGTGGGATCCGGCTGCGCCGAGCTATTGGATCCCGCGGCAGCCGCCCGGGCCGGCACCCGAGAGTATGCGCAACCAATTCTAAAAGGATACGCCGATGAGTTTCCTGGCCGAACTATGGGCCTTCATGCGCGAGCGCAAGAAGTTCTGGCTTCTTCCGATCCTTTTCATGTCCGTGCTCTTCGGCGGGCTCGTCGTGTTGACGAAGGGCAGCGCGGTAGCACCGTTCATCTATACGCTGTTTTGACGGCAGGTTCGCCCGCATGCGGATCTTGGGGATCTCGGCTTTCTACCACGACAGCGCCGCCGCGATGGTGGTGGACGGCGACATCGTCGCGGCCGCTCAAGAAGAGCGCTTCACGCGCAAGAAACACGATCCACGCTTCCCCGCTCGAGCGATCGCCTACTGCCTCGAGGCTGCCGGTTGCGACTTGGGCGGGGTCGACCACGTCGTTTTCTACGACAAGCCGTTCCTCAAGTTCGAGCGACTGCTCGAGACCTATCTCGCAATGGTGCCACGCGGCTTCCGTTCGTTCCGCGTGGCGATACCCCTGTGGGTCAAGGAGAAGCTCTTCCAGAAAAGCCTGCTCGCCGAGGAGTTGCGACGGCTGCCGGGCGGCGAACGCTGGAACGGCTCGCTCCTGTTCACCGAACATCATCTGAGCCACGCGGCTTCCGCCTTCTATCCTTCTCCCTTCGAACGGGCGGCCGTCCTGACGATGGACGGGGTGGGCGAGTGGTGCACGACCTCGGTCGCTCTCGGCCACGGCAACCGATTGCAGATCTTGAAGGAAATTCATTTCCCTCATTCCCTTGGTCTCCTTTATTCGGCCTTCACTTATTATACTGGTTTCAAGGTCAACTCTGGCGAATACAAAGTGATGGGGCTTGCTCCCTATGGCGAGCCGAAGTACGTCGATCTCATCAAGAACCATCTGATCGACATCAAGGAAGACGGGTCGTTTCGATTGGATCTTTCCTATTTCGACTATTGCACAGGGCTGACGATGACGAACGAGCGGTTCCACAATCTGTTCGGCGGACCGCCGCGCAAGCCCGAAGTGTGGCTGACCCAGCGAGAGATGGATCTTGCCGCCTCGATCCAGAAGGTAACCGAGGAGGTCGTCTTGAAGCTCGCCCGT
>CAKZOF010000563.1 GCA_937135995.1 uncultured Pyrinomonas sp. | reverse complement strand
AGTCAAATCAGACGGATAAATTCGTTTTGTCACAAAAACAATCTATCAAACTGACGCGGACTTTTCAGACACGCTCTTAGAAGACACCTCGTAAATGCCTTCCCTGGCCCAGTGTCCCTCAACTTCTGCCATTTCTGATTGAGATGACCTCTGGTCATAAGCTGGGGTAGAGTGAGTGGCTACCTTTTACGAGGTGCCGCCGGGAAAGCCTACTCTTTATAAGGTTGGGAGGAGGTCAAACCGTAGCCAACAAGTCACGTCAAGCGGAGCAGATCGCTAGCTTGCCTTTCAGCTGAAGTTGTGTGCTATCTTCAAGGTTATCGCTCGTAGGGCGGGCAGTTGCTCAATTCCAGCGTCGAGCGCTCGCGCATGGCGATGAAATTGCCGCCGTGTCGATCGAGGTTGAGCGATGGAAGACGTGATTTTGATCGCGCTGCTTTTCATCATGGACGGCATTTTGTTCATCGCGTTGGGTATCCCTTTGTTTCGAGGGCGGGTGCCGCCGAATTCGTGGTATGGCTTTCGAACTCGGAAGACCTTATCTGATGAAAAGATCTGGTATGCGGTGAACCGTGTCGCGGGGAAAGATATGATTCTGGCGGGAGCTGTGGTCATCGTAAGTTCGTCGATCTTGCTCCTGTTCGCCGGTCGCATAAGTTCAGCGAGGGCGACCGCCGTTCTGGTGATGGCGACGCTACTGTCGGTAACGTGGATGGTCGTCCATGGCTACTCTGTTCTGAGACGGATGTAACTTTGGTTTCGGGGCGCGCCGCGTGCATGACTCATCGTAGACGCTTGCGCTACTTGGCTCTCGTACTTACGACTTCGGCTGGTTGGCGTGGGCGCATGGCGCGGGTGATCGAACTTTGATGGTGCTGCTTCGTTGGTGTTTTTAGCAACCTCCGTCATTGCTTTGAGCGACACGCTCCATGCCAGCGTGCGCAGGAAAAGGTAGAGTTTGTGAGGATCAAGAGTGGAAGAGGCGTCTCGCCGATTGCCAGACGCGCTCTCGCT
>CAKZOF010000562.1 GCA_937135995.1 uncultured Pyrinomonas sp. | reverse complement strand
CACGCGTCCACAATCACAGACAAACGGCTGAACGGCGCACTTCGTCCTCGAGTTCAGCCGCTCAACTGCCGTCGAGCAGCTGATGCGCGCCACGCAGCCGCCTTCAAGCGCGATCTTGGTTCGGCCCCTCGGGTAGCTCTTCGCGCGCCGCGTCGAGCAAGGCGCGCACTTCGTCGTCGCTCATCTGCGAAAAGTCTTCGTACCACCGGCCCACTCCATCGAAAGGTTCCGGCATCATCACGGCGACGCACTCGACGCCCATCTCGCGCCGAAAACTCTCGCACGTGGCGGGCGCGGCGACCGGGACGGCGACGATGATCTCCTTCGGACGCAGGCGCTGGAGTGCGGCCACCGCCGCGCGCATGCTCGCCCCGGTCGCCAGCCCGTCATCGACCACGATCACCGTTCGCCCGGCGACGCGCAACGGCGAAGCCGAGCCGCGATAAAGCCGCTCGCGCCTTTCGAGTTCGCGCAGTTCGCGCAATGTCACGGCATCGACGACTTCGGGCGGAATGCCGAGATATGCGACCACGTCTTCGTTGAGGACGCGAACGCCGCCCGACGCGATGGCGCCCATTGCCAGTTCTTCTTGACCGGGAACGCCAAGTTTGCGCACGACGAAGACATCGAGCGGCGCGCCGAGCGCGCGCGCGATCTCGTAACCGACGGGCACGCCGCCGCGCGGCAGGGCGAGCACCACGAGATCCGAACGTCCCGCATATGGCGCGAGCTTCTCCGCCAACAGGCGCCCAGCTTCTCTCCGATCACGAAACCGCATCAAGATCATCGTCGTCTCCCGCCCCGAGACCGAGCGACGCGCGGGCCGCTCGAAAGGCCCGACGCTGCCTGCCGCCGAAGGCGGCCCCGAAGCGAGTTATGAGCTTTCAGCCTCTTCGCAATCCGGGCAACGGAAAGGGGGATCGAGGCCCATCTTCGCCGCTTCGCTCGCGCGCGCCAAAGAGACAGCATCGACGTAGAACTTCTGCCCGCAGATCGGGCAGAGAAGCTCGTGACGGTTCTCGGCCGTCGGGTGCTTGGTCGGCCCCTTCTCCGGTTGGCGGTCGGCGTCCAGTTCTGATCTGAGCTTGGGCATGGCAGCCTCCCCTTGGTTCTCCACGGCGCGCGTCCCCAAAACCGCGCTGGCGACGTTGCTCATGATAGGCCATTTCCAGCGCGCGACCAAAGTTCGAACGTCCCCGAATGATGTGCGCCCCCTGTGAGCGCAAAACTTTTGTAAACGGCGAGCTGACGCAGGCAGCAACAACGCGCCCGGCAATACATGCCGACCTCGCACGAAGTGAGAATGTCAGCGTGCGCCTTCTGTGTTATCATCGGCCTCGACGATTCTTCCGAAAGCGTAGCAATCGATGCTTTACCTTTCGCAAATCTTGGGTCGGCCCATACGCGACCGCGAAGGCGAGCGCGTGGCGACGATCAAAGACGTGATCGTGCGCCTCGGCGAGGACCATCCGCCGGTGACCGGGCTAGTGGCGCGCTACCGGCGGCGCAACTTCTTTCTGCCGCGCGCGCACATCGCCGAACTCAATGAACAGGGCGCGCGTTTGACCACCGATGTACTGGACCTACGGCCGTTTGCGCGGCGCGAAGGCGAAGTGTTGCTCGCACGCGACGTGCTCGACAAACAGCTGATCGACGTTCATGGCAAGCGCGTCGTGCGCGTCAACGATGTCTTGCTTCTCGATGTCGGCGGCGAGTGGCGCGTTACCGGCGTCGACGTCAGCCTGCAAGGGCTGCTTCGGCGGCTTGCGCCGCGCCCGACTCACCTGTGTTTTCGCTTCCCTTCCGCGAACTGCAACCGGCGAAGAAGAGCGACATGCCGACGATGAACGCGAGCAGAACAGGTGAACTCCCCCATCGCACGGTGCGATGCGAATTCATCTTTGCAAACCAAAACGACATAATTCGTTTCACACTTTTCAGTTATTTGCTTGTTATTTGACTTGTGAAGTCGGCTTCGCCTTCTTCTTTGCTGGCGAGGTGGACGGATCACGCAAACCGTGTAGAAACAGAGTCGTGAACTGCGTGACCGCTTCTTTGTCCGAGATGTCGAAGTGCCACTTATCGAAGAAGGCGTTCATCATCATGTAGTGATTCAACATGCCCATGAAGCTGCTGACCGCGACGTTCGGGCGCACACGGCGAAACGCTCCTTCGCGTTGCCGCTGCTTGATGTAGTTACA
>CAKZOF010000561.1 GCA_937135995.1 uncultured Pyrinomonas sp. | reverse complement strand
CCACGGCCGCCGCCAAACAGTTCGGCGAACAGTTCACCGAAGTTGCGATTGATGGCTGCAAACGCTTCGCGGAAACGCTCGCGCGAGCGGCGTTTGATCTCGCGCAACGCCTCCTCGGTTGCGGCAATGCCATCGACGATGTCTTGACGTTGAGCGGTCAGAAATTGAAGTCGGGATTCGGCTTCGCCCAATTCTTCGAGCGCCATCATGTTGACGGCACCGAAACCTTCCAGCCGTGTGCGCAACTGCTCGACGAGCGTGCGTGCCGATTCGAGATCGAAATCGTCGCCGAATTCAATGCCGGTCAGTTCTTCGGGCGCTTGGCCGAGTTCCGTGACGCATGCTTCGCGCACGTAGTTCAAGCGCGCGGCCGTTTCGGCTCGTTGCACTTCCAACGTTGCGCGCGCATCTCTGGCCGCGGCCGCTTGCTTGTTCAACTCGGCGAGCGCCGCCGCCGAAGAGTCGGCGAGCGCGCGCGCTTCAGCCAGTTTCGCCGCCGCCTCTTCGACTCGGCGTTCGCGCCAGTCTCGCTCGCGTTCGACCTCGTGCACGCTGGCGGCGAGAGCGGAGACGGAGCGACGCAACTCTTCGGCGCGTGTCTTGGCTTCGGAGAGTTCTTTGTCGTAACGCTCGAGCCGCGCGCGCAGTTCGCCGATCTCGTTCTCTCGGCGGCGTAGCTCTGCTAGCACCGCGCGCTTCCTTTCAGCCGCGGCCGCGGCGGCCGCGCGCTGTTCGCTCAAGCGGACGTTTTCAGCTTCCGCCGTGCGTCGCACCGCGGCCAAACGCTCGGCGGCGACGGCGACATCTTGTGCTGCTTTTGCGCGGGCCTCTTCCGCCGCTTCCGCTTCGGTCATCGCTTTGGCGCGCCGCGTTTCCAGCGCTTCGCGTTCTTCGGCCAAACGCGCCAGATCGTCGGCGACGACGCGCAGGTGGCGCGCCGTGCGCTCGATCTCCTGCTTCCACTGCGCGGCGTTCATTTCGAGGGCGACCAGTTCGCGTTCGGCGCGCCCGATGGCTTCGTTGAGCAGAACGATCTCGTCTTCGAG
>CAKZOF010000560.1 GCA_937135995.1 uncultured Pyrinomonas sp. | reverse complement strand
ATCCTGCCGCAAATTGTCAGGGCTGATCGTTTACGTGCGCGCAAAGGTCTTGATTAAAATAGACGTAAGCCTTATATTTTGCGCCTTTCACGCGCGCCCGAGAGGTTCACAAAACGGTCGGCTTGCATTCGCTGCGCGACGGCATCGCCAGCGAAGAGCGAACCGAATCCCTCGGGCGAGCATCAACAAAAGTAGCGGTGCGCCACTTGCATGAAGAATGATCGGAGCGCGGACGGCCTCGACCGAGACCATCCGCCGTAAGGTTGCCGGTCATCTTTCGGCAAGGAGGTCGCGATGATAGCGGAAATGACAGAGAGAAGAAGAAACGACATCGTCGTCCTAGATCCAGACCAGAAGAGCCCGCGCGCCCGCGAGTTCGAGGAAAAACTCGCCGCGCGCATTGTCGGCCAAGAACGGGCTGTGCGTCGCATGAGCGGCCTCTATCAAATCTATCTTGCCGGAATGAATCCCCCGAATCGGCCCATCGGCACGATGCTCTTTTTGGGTCCGACGGGCTCAGGCAAGACGCGCGTGGTCGAAGCGGCCGCCGAGGTTCTGTTCGGCGACCCGCATGCCGTCATCAAGATCGATTGCGCCGAGTTCCAACACTCGCACGAGATCGCCAAATTGATCGGCAGCCCGCCGGGCTACCTCGGTCACCGCGAGACCAGTCCGCTGCTTACGCAGGAGAATCTGGATCGGTTCCACACCGAGGATGTCAAACTCAGTCTCGTCCTGTTCGACGAGATCGAAAAAGCCTCCGATGCCCTGTGGCAATTGCTCCTCGGCATTCTCGACAAGGCGACGCTCACGCTCGGCGACAATCGGAGAGTGGACTTCTCGCGTTCGCTCATCATTATGACGTCAAACTTGGGCGCGCGCGAGATGAGTGAACTCGTCTCGGGCGGCATCGGCTTTGCCCCAGCGCCCGGCGCACGCAACGCTGAAGACACTGAGGTCGATCAAAAGATCTACCGCACGGCGCTGGAAGCGGCGCGGCGCAAGTTCAGCCCCGAGTTCATGAACCGGATCGACAAGGTCGTCGTCTTCCGTGCGCTCAAAGAGCATCATCTCAGACAGATTCTTGATCTCGAACTCGCCGCCGTGCAAGAACGCATCATGCGTAGCGCGGGCACCAAATTCATCTTCCAGTGCTCGGACGCGGCCAAAGAGTTCCTCTTGCGCGAAGGCATCGATTTCAAGTACGGGGCGCGCCACTTGAAGCGTGCCGTCGAGCGATTCCTTGTTTACCCACTGTCTAACCTCGTCGCCACCGATCAGGTAGGATTAGGCGATTTGGTGGTGGTTGACTTCGATCCAAAGGCAGAGAAACTCGTCTTCACCAAACGCTCCGGCGGCGAGCGCGCCGCCGCTTGATTTGGGGATTTGGGGTCTATGGTTTCGACCTCTACGGGATTTGCCTAAGCACTCCGACGTAGTAATGTCGTAGAATCTATGGCAGGAGGGAACCTGCCTTGATTCGAGTTAAACTGAATGCCGAGCAGCGGGAGGAGCTGCGGAAACGCAGCCATGAACGGGGCATTCACCCCCGCACTCGTGATCGATTGGAAATGGTGCGGCTGGCCGACGCGGGATGGAGCATTCCCCGCATCGCGCGCCACTTGGAATATCATGAACAGACCGTCCGCAAGTACATCAAGCGATTTGTCGCAGGCGGCTTCGGCCAACTACCGGACAAGCCTCACCCGGGGCGGCAGGCCAAGGTCACCGAAGCGATGTTGACGGCCCTGGAGCGTCTGCTCGACGAGTCGAACCGCACCTGGAGCACGCCGCAGTTGGCCCAGTGGCTCTCCGAGCACTTTCAGGTGGACGTCCACCCGGATCATCTGGCCCGCCTGCTCCATCGCCGCGGTTTCCGTTGGAAGCGCACCAAACGCTCGGTGGCTCATAAGCGCAAGGACCCCGACCTCCAAGCAGCCAAAGCGGCAGAGCTGGAGGTTCTCAAAAAATCAGGCCCGGAACGGTGAGATCGATCTGGCTTTCCTGGATCAAAGCGGCTTCTCGCCCACCATGCCGACCGGCTACACCTGGGCGCGGATCGGGGAGCGAAAGATCGTCCCCTACGAGGCGCCCGAGGGGCGGCGGGTGAACGTGGTCGGTGCCCTCTTCCCCTTCGATCCCGCTGGTTCTCGCTTGATCTTCGAGAGCCGCTGCAAGGGCGCGTGCCCGGTACGACGCCAACGCCCACCTGCGCTTCGTCGAGAAGCTGGCGGGGCTGCCCCCGGTCCTGCCCGACGGCTACCGGCGAGAGCGTC
>CAKZOF010000559.1 GCA_937135995.1 uncultured Pyrinomonas sp. | reverse complement strand
GGCGCGAAGCATCGAGGAGTACCATTTGTTGGACGGACTTTCATCGTGTGCCGAACTGTTCGAAGATTTCGGCGGACACAAATACGCCGCCGGATTGCGGATCAAGCGCGAACGAATCGAAGAGTTGCGTCAGCGCTTGAACGAACATGCTGCCGGAGTGTTGCGCCCCGAGGATTTGACGCCTGCGTTGCGCATCGACATGGAGTTGCCGCCGCACGCGTTGACGCTCGATCTGGCGCGCGAGATCGAAAAGCTCGAACCTTTCGGCACGGGTTGGCGGCGGCCCATCTTTCTGACGCGCCGGCTCGAAGTCGATGGTGAACCGCGGGTGCTCAAAGAGCGCCACTTGAAGTTCTGCGTGCGCGGGGCCGACAACACGCGCTACGACAGCATCTGGTGGCGAGCGCTGGAGTCGGGACGGCGAACTCCGCGGGCAGGCGAGATCATCGAATTGGTCTATTCGGTGGAGCTGGATCGTTGGCGAAGAAAAGAGGGATTGGTGCTCGTCGTCGAAGACTGTCGGGTGATGAGCGACTGAAGAGGGCCGCTCTTGCCGAGGGGAGTCCGTTGCGAAGATGATCGACACAGAACCGACCACTGCGCAGCGCGAAGCGGCGAAGAGCGCTGCCGACACCACAAACCTGCGCGCAAGACGCACACGGTTCGTTGGTCTGCGCGCGCGCATCCCCCGGTTGTTGCGCATCGTCGCTGTTTTCGTCCTCGTCGCCAGCATCGCCGTGGTGATCGTTTCGTACTACCGCTTGCGCGAGCAGGCGCCGTTTCGCATGCTCTCTGGCAAGCCAACGCTCTCGAAAGAAGTGGTCGGCGTTGTTGAAGGGTACGAACGGCGCGTCACCGAAGGGGATCGTCTGCGTTTGTTGCTGCGCGCCGCGCGCGACGTGACCTATGCGGACGGGCATCACGAACTCGAGGACGTCTATCTCGAATACTATCCCGAAGGCAATGACAATCCAGACCGAATCTCGGCGCGCCGCGCCCTGTACGATCAGCAGAGCGCGCTCATCAACTTCGTCGGCGAAGTTCGCATCGAGACGCGCGACCATCTTCGGGTCGAGACCGAAGAGGTCGTTTATCATCAACAGCAAGAGAAGGTCGAAGTGCCCGTGGCGGTCGCCTTCGCGCGCGAGAACGTGCGCGGCAAAGCCGGAAGCGCAACCGTCGATGCCAAGAACCGGCGGCTCGAATTGCGCAACAGCGTCGAGATCACAGTCGAACCACAGGGTGGTGCACGCGGCCAACCCGTGGTGTTGCGCGCCGCCCGCGCCAACTTCGAGCAAGCGAGTGCGGTGCTCGTCTTCTCCGGCGGAGCCACCGCCGAACACGGGCGCGATGCGATGAGCGCCGAAACGCTCACCGCGCGATTGACGCCGGAGCGAAAGGTCCAGCGTATCGAGGCACGCACTAATGCATCTTTGCGCAGTTCGACCGAAGGTCGCGCTGCCGAGGTGCTCGCGGCGGAGATCGACTTCTTCTTCGATGCCGATCAGAGACTGGAGAGGGCCGTGGCGGCGCAAAACGTGCGCGCGCGCACGCTTGACGCCGATGCTGAGACCACCGTGCAGGCGAGCGAGGCGCAACTTGCCTTCGCCATCGAAGATAGCCGCAGCCTCTTGCGCGAGATGAACATCGGCGGGCGCCCCGTCATCACTCTCTCGGCGCCGCGCTCGCGCGCCGACGACCCGCGCGCGGCCAACAAACGTTTGACGGCGGATGTCGTGCGGCTCTTCTGGCGGGCGACGGGGCGCGATCTCGAACGGGCCGAAGCGACAGGCAACGCGGAGTTGGTGGTTGAACCGATCCGACCAGCGCCGCAGGCCGAGCGCAAAACGCTCTCGGCGCCGCGGTTCGACGCGGACTTTTACGAAAGCGGCAACCTCGCCCGACAGTTCACCGCAACGGGCGGCGCACGCGCCGTTTTCACGCCTGTTTCGAGCGAAGGTCCAGAGCGCGTTCTCGTGGCACAGACGGTTGTCGCACAGTTTGCGCGCGTCACGCAGGATGTCGAAACGGTGGAAGCGCGCGGCAACGCGCGTTTCAACGAAGCGGCGCGCGCCGGACAAGCGGAGACCGTCGTCTACGCGGCGGCAGATGGCATGGTGCGACTGCGCGGCGGCGAGCCGACCGTGTGGGATGATCGGGCGCGCCTCAAGGCTCAGGAGATCGATTCAGACGTGCGACGCGAAGTCTCGTTTGCGCGCGGTCGTGTCGCCGCGACCTACTATAGTCAAGAGCAGACGGGCGGCGCAGCGCCATTCGCCAAGGCGAAAAGCCCGGTCTTCGTGACCGCTGCGGCTGCCGAGTTTCATCACCGCACGGGGTTAGCCATCTTCACGGGTGGCGCGCGCATGTGGCAGGACGACAACTTCGTGCGCGCCGAGCGATTGGTGCTATGGCGTGAAGAGCGGCGCATGGAAGCCGAGAGCAAGGTACAGAGCGCTTTTTATCAGGTGCGGCGCAAAGGCAGCGGCGAGATCGTTCCGGTCTTCGCGCTCGCTGACCGTATGATCTATCTCGATGTCGAACGCTTGATCCGCTACGAAGGCGACGTCGATGTTCGTCAAGGCACCGATCGCATCACGAGCGAGACGGCTGAGGTCCATCTGGACAAAGGAGCGAACGAGGTCGAACGAACCGTCGCGGAGCGCAACGTTGTCATCACGCAACCGGGCCGGCGTGGTGTTGGCGATTGGGCCCAGTACACGGCCGCCAACGAGGTAGTCGTTCTGACAGGGTCGCCAGCGCGCGTCGAAGATGCCGAGCAGGGAAGCACGGAGAGCCGCCGCTTGACGGTTTACTTGCGCGAACGGCGCGTCGTCGCCGAAGGGAGCGATGGGCCATCTGCTTCGGGGCGCGTCCGTTCGACGCATCGCGTCCGGCGCCAGAATTGAGACGAGACTGCCGTTGCCGGACCAACTCCGTTAGCACGGATCATGCGGGATTGAAACGGCGATCGAGGTCTACAGACGAGATCGTTGCGGGCATGAAAGAGGTCATCGAACAAGTTGCCTTGCCGGAAGAACGGCGCGCGGCTGATGTTCCTTCGCCCTCGGCGCTCGTTGCGCAAGACTTGGAGAAGTCTTATGGAAGACGGCGCGTGGTCGATGGCGTGAGCCTGCACGTCGAACGGGGCGAAGTGGTCGGCTTACTCGGCGCAAACGGCGCGGGCAAGACCACAACCTTCTACATGATCGTCGGTTTGGAGCGGCCCGACAAAGGGCGCGTCTTGCTGGCCGAACGCGACATCACTAAACTGCCGATGTACTTGCGAGCGCGACTCGGACTCGGCTACTTGCCGCAAGAGCCGTCGGTCTTCCGACGCATGACCGTTGCCGAAAACATCCTCGCCGTGCTCGAAACGATGAAATTGCGGCGGCGCGAACGCTTCGCACGCTTGGAAGAGTTGCTCGAAGAGTTCGGCTTGACGCACGTGCGCAACACGCGCGGCGACGCGCTGTCGGGCGGCGAGCGGAGAAGAACCGAGATTGCGCGCGCGTTGGCGACGGCACCGCAATTCATCTTGCTCGACGAGCCTTTCGCCGGCATCGATCCGAAGGCGGTGGATGATATTCAACGGATGATCCTCTACTTGCGCGCGCGCGGCATCGGCATCTTGATCACCGACCACAACGTGCGTGAAACCTTGGGCGTCACCGACCGCGCGTACATCATGGCAGAAGGGCGCATCTTTCGTTCGGGCGCGCCGCTGGCGTTGACCGAGGATGCAGAGGTACGACGTCTTTACCTTGGGGAAAAGTTTCGCTTGTGAAAGCGACGCGTAAGCCTATTTTCTATAATGCAAAAGATCCGCGGGTTCAAGCGTCGCGTGAAGAATTGCATCACCTCGTGGTGCACTCTTTCAGTGGAGATGAGTTATAATCGTCGGCTGTGATGAACAGTTCTTTGGTGCCAACGCCATCGAGATCGACGAGGATGAGTTAGAACTATGTCGGTCAAGCTCACAACCAATCTCTCGCAGCGTCTAGTGTTGACGCCGCAGTTGCGTCAACGCATCGAGATGCTGCAGATGACGGCGCTGGAGCTTAATGAACTCATCCAGCAGCAGTTGCTCGAAAACCCCGTGCTCGAGGAGGTGCCGGCGCAGGAAGAAGTGCGCGAGATCGCCGAGCAGGTGCTCGACTACGAAGCTTGCGGCAACCTCGATCTCGCTCCGGAGAACGGGCTGGCGAGCAACGGGGCAGCTGCCGAACGGGATGCGCGTGAAGCCGTTGAGTTCTCTACCGTGCCAGCGGAAGAGGCGGCGAACGACGCGACCGCCGAAGCTGGCGCGGTCGCGGACGAGATCGAGGATCCCGTAGGCGAACCGTCGCCCGATCCCTTCGAAGAGGTCGATTTCGGTCGCGAGTTTCAAGAGTATCTCGATCCGGGATACAAGACTCAGGAGTACGAGCACCGCGAAGACGAGCCGACGTTCGAACAGTTCCTTTCGCGTCCGCCGACGCTCGTCGAGCATCTAATGTGGCAGCTGCATGTCGAGAACGTCGAGGCCGAACTCATTCCCATCGCTGAATGCATTATCGGCAATCTTGATGGCGACGGAAGGCTGACAGCGACCAACGAGGAGATCGCTGCGCTCGGCAACTGGAGCGTCGAAGAGGTAGAGCGCGCGCGCCAGCGCGTCATGCAACTCGACCCCACGGGGTGCGGCGCACGCGATGCGGGCGAATGCCTGCTGGCGCAACTCGAAGCCCGCGGCGAAGGCGACCGCCTGGCGGCGCAGCTCATCCGCGAGCACGGTCTAGCTGAATTGCAGCCACATCGCTTGCCATCGCTTGCGCGTCAACTCGGGCTTCCACTCGAAGAACTGGCAGTGGAACTCGAAGCGATTCGCCAGCTCGATCCCTTTCCAGGAAGGCGTTACTCGTCGGATGAACCTGTGCTCATCGTGCCCGAGATATTCATCGAGAAACGGGACGATGGCGAATACGAGATCTCTTTCGCCGACGATGGAGCCCCTCGCTTGCGGATCAGCCAGACCTACCAGCAGTTGCTCGAACGCCCTGACACGAGCAAAGAGACCAAGGATTTCATCAAAGAGAAGACGCGCTCCGCCATCGAACTGTTGCGCAACATTGAACATCGCCGGCAGACGATCTACCGCGTGGTCGAGTGCATCGTGCGCCGTCAACGCGAATTTCTGGATAAGGGTGTCGAGTATCTGAAGCCGATGATGTTGAAGGACGTCGCCGAAGAGACCGGAATGCATCTATCGACCGTGTCGCGCGTCGTCAATCGCAAGTATGCGCATACACCGCAGGGCGTGATCGAGCTGCGGCGATTCTTCACCGAAGGCATGGTCAACGAAGATGGCGAAGAGGTCTCGACGCGGATCATCAAGCTGAGGATCAAAAAGCTGATCGAGGAGGAAGATCCGCGCAACCCGATCACCGACGATCAGGTGGTCAAGATCCTCGCCAAAGAAGGGATCAAGCTTTCGCGCCGCACCGTTGCCAAATACCGCGATCAGATGAATATCCCAGGGTCGCGCGAGCGTCGCGTGATCGTGTGAGGCAGCATCGTCTACTTCGAAACTGAAGAGCCAGTGATGGCGAGCGGTTCAGGCGCCTCTTCTTTTCGCTGGCGGGAGGAGGAAGATGAAGATCGAGTTCACGGGAAGACACGTCGAAGTAACACCGGCAATTCGCTCTCATGTCGAAAACCATTTCAAAAAGATCGAGCACATCTTCAACGATCCGGCGACTAGTGCTCACGTCATCATCGATGTTGAAAAGAGCCGCCACATTGGCGAAGTGGTTCTCTATTGGCGCGACCATACGTTGACGGCGCGCGTCACGGACAAAGACATGTACCAAGCTTTAACGCGCGCCATCGAGAAGCTCGAAAAGCAAGCGTTGAAGCTGAAGAAGAAGATCATCGACGGCAAGCAGAAGTCGCGCAAAGAACTCGCCGCGGAAGAGACGGAGTCGGCGGTGGAAGAAGCGCGCGCTGAGTCGCCGCGGATCATCTTGGCGCAGAAGTACGAGATCAAACCGATGACACCGGAAGAAGCGGCGCTTCGCTTGGCTGAGAATAGCGATCAGTTCATCGTCTTTCGCGACGCGGAGACGGATCGCATCGGTGTCCTCTACAAACGCAAGGACGGCAACTTCGGTTTGATCGAGCCGTAACCGAGCGAAGAACGAAATGAACGACGCGGGCGCGCATCCGGAGATCACGGTTCGGGAGTTCCTCGATCAAGCTCCAGCAGAACTCGCCTTGCGTCTGCTCGCCGGCGCGCGCGGTCTGGACCAGCGACGCATCACCACGGCGCGCATTCAGAAGCTCGGACTAGCGCTCGCCGGTTTTACGCACTACATCCGGCCCGGGCGCGTGCAGATCGTCGGGCAGAGCGAGGTCTGGTTTCTCGGCCAGCTCGCCCCGGACCAGCGGCGCGAGCGCGTGGCACGCCTCGAGTTGGACCGGATCTCTTGCGTGCTCGTCACCAAGGATTTGGAGCCGCCTGCCGAACTGGTGTTCGCCGCCGAACAAGCGGCACTTCCGCTATTGCGAACACCGCTCGTCAGTTCCATCGCCATTCAAGTCGTCACCGATTTCTTGCAAGCGGCGCTCGCTCCGCGCGAGCTGCGCCACGGCGTGCTGCTCGACATCTACGGTTCCGGCGTGCTGCTCGAAGGACCATCGGGCATCGGCAAATCCGAGTGCGCGCTCGATCTGATCGCGCGCGGACATCGGCTCGTCTCGGACGATCTAGTCGAAGTTCGCCGCACCGGGCCAGAACGACTGCTCGGGTGCGCGCCCGAACTGCTGCGCGAGCACATGGAGATCCGCGGGCTCGGCATCATCAACATTCGCGATCTCTTCGGCGTTTCGGCCATCAGCGGGCCGAAAGAGATCGACCTCGTCATCCGTCTGGAGAGATGGAACGACGCGGGCGAGGTGGATCGCTTGGGGCTCGATGCAGGCGCGACCGAAATCCTCGGCG
>CAKZOF010000558.1 GCA_937135995.1 uncultured Pyrinomonas sp. | reverse complement strand
TGTTTCGAAGCGCGAACAAAGCAGTGACGTGTTGGAAACACCTAGACTCTTGGTTATAGCTTTGCGCAGCGATGAGGAATATCAGATTGTCTTCAAGAGCGAGAAGATCGTGCTGACACGGTCGCTCGGTGTCATGCTCGAAGAACCGGTCGAGAGTTTGCGCATAGAGAAGGGTACGGTCTCCATCACGCAGCAATCCCTCGGAACACAATCGTCCGAGTATGACTTTGAGATTTGGGAGCGAGACAAACAATGGTGGATCAAGGGGACGGCGAAAGTACATGTTAGGCGCAGCGGGCAAACGCGAAAGATTAAACTCGATCCACGACCGGCAACAGAATTCGATCTTCTGCGGTGGCTCGATGGAACAGAAATGCTGAAAGCAAGCTCATGAAAAGATGCTTGTTAAGTGATTCGAACCTGACATTTAACATCAGATGTTTGTTGACCACAGTCAAAATGGGGGATAGATGGATGGTACGAAAAGTAGACGAAACCGGCAGCATTCCTAAGGTTTGGGAGGGCAAAGTTGAAACGGCAGAGCAGAAGCCGGTGGTGCACGACACCGAGATCGAGACCGCCGGAGCCGATAGCAAGCGCGGGGAGCTAAGATACTCGGAGCAGTAGGCCAAATCGCGGGTTCTAAGATCTACTGCCTACGATGATGGTGGGGGCGGGGCCGGTTCGAATGGCAGTTGCTCGGCGCCGCTAACCTTCATTGGCGAGGGAACCAACAAACAGTTGTGTGTAGGTCACCTCGATCCAAAGGTAGCTTCAGCAGAAGATGTTGCCGCATATATCAAGACAGCAACGTCGTTGCCAGAGGAGCGTGTTTACCTCTTGAGCGAGGCGCTTGCAGCCCATGAGGGGGATGCCCACTGGATTCAAGATCTTTTCAAGCAACTCGGAACGAAGACGGCAACGGAGATTTTACGCGAGGCGTTTACTAACCCGACTTTGGTCCAACAAGATAATGTGACATCAACCATCAGAAGTGCCTTGGATTCGTTAGCTTATGCTGGCCGTCTGAGCGACGGGGATGTTCTTTGGCTTTGTGAGAACCTTGTGAGAGTTGCGGGTGATCCTCGATTGATCACTGAATTCATCGGCAAGTTGTCAAACGAAAGAATCAAAACGAAGTTCGCTGAAGTTTTGTTTGAGAAGGTAGCTTCGGTCGGTACGTCGAGCGACTCAGGGGCTTTTTTAGCTGCTGCCGGACTACACGTGCTTTCCAAAACTTCGAAAGCTACCCAAATCTCTCTGCTAAAGAGGTT
This sequence comes from uncultured Pyrinomonas sp., assembly GCA_937135995.1. Lineage (GTDB taxonomy): Bacteria > Acidobacteriota > Blastocatellia > Pyrinomonadales > Pyrinomonadaceae > Pyrinomonas. Next base: position 2,805 of record CAKZOF010000558.1, on the reverse strand, counting down.
GTCGGAGCGAGGTGATTTTCAGCAGATCATCGCTGCTGCGCTTAAAAGCGAATACGCATGGGGAATTGAACAGAAAACGACGAAATTTGCAAATCTCGCCGGTCTGTTGCAAACAATCGGCGCCGCCGGAGATGCCAAACTTCAGACCAAATTCTTCTTCGCCGTCATTGACGAAATGCGACGCGCTGGAAGAGCAGAAGACGCAAGCATTAATCAAGCTTTGATCGCGCTCTTCGAGAAGAATTATGGTTTGATCTCCAATCACGAAAAGCAACCTCAATTCAGAGAGCGAATGGGTTTCTTTGTTGATAAGGTGCTGGCGTTTTCTGCCAACGACAGTTCTGATTACGCAGTGAAGCTCAGTTCCCGGCAGCTTGCTGCCTGTATAAAGTACTCTATAAGGTACTCGGAAGGTGACGACGGAAGCGATGCTTATAAGAGTTGGATCCTTTCCGCGTGGCTTGACCGGAACCAGAAAGATGTCGGGAAGTTGCAAGAGCTGGTGCGATACCTTGGGGGTGAATCGGCGGGTAAATACATTGGCAGGGCCTTCTCTTCCGGCGTATCGATCCCTAGCATCATACCCGGAGCGTCGAAGGCCGTAAACAACTTGATCGCCTCTGGTTCATTGTCAACCAGGGAGTTGGATGGATTGGTTAAAGCATTGTACTCCGCCTACTACAATCCTGATGATGGTGTGGACTTATCAGTGCTGGAAAATCTTTTCCTTGGGTTTGAAGAGAAAGCCGCCGAGAAGTGTGTCAACGCCACGATGGCGCTACGAAATGATTCGGATTTTTATTGGAGGGCATGGGCGACTCGTATTTTGGCGCGGACCTCTCCCGGTTTTTTGGGGCAGTTGCTCAACAGAGTTGGGGGTGAAAGCTTGGGAGAAGTCACGAGAGGTGCTCTAGAGTTTATTTTTAACTTTCCACCAATCGGTCGCTTCCTTACGGGGGATGTAGCAAGAGCGCTAGAAAAGTTGGCGCTTTCCCCCAATACCAGCAAAACAGATTTAGCCAAGGTGTTCTTGTCGTCGGCTGAATCTGCTCAGCACTACATTTTCGCTGGAGGTAGCTATGGGATCCATCAAGCGCTGATCAAGCTGCTTTGCAAGTGCCCTTATGAAGTGTTCTCTTTGGGGAAGATTGAGGAAGTGGAAAGCGAGATAAGGCACTCGTTTGTAAACGCCCTAAAATCTGAAAGAGGCTTAGAAGAGGATCTACGCCGTTCTTTGATCAAATCGGTGGAAGGGTTGATGAACGAGGCGCAAAAACTGGGTCTTCCCGAAAAACCAGGATACATCCGAACCGAAGCGCTAGGATACATCCACAGCGCCGGATACCTGATCGGGATCGCTTACGACGCTGCCGAGATCACCCGAGAACGAACCAAGGAAGGAGTAGAAAATATTCTTGACGTACTTTTTGATCTCGGGCTGGCTAGACTCAAATTTATTCGTTCCCACGACGTTTTAGACGAAAGCGGCAAAATTGTCCTCAACCCGCTGCTGGACAAGCTGAAGGAGTACTTTGCTGAAAACATTGAAAACTTCCTCAACAAAGAACTGCGGGAAGATCAGCAGAAGCTGTTGCTGTGTGTGGCTGGCATGGCGGTGTTGCTGAACGGGGAAGTGAGGGAAGCCTTCGTTAATGCCTTCTGTTCTGTCATCGGTGATCAATACGAAATCAGAGAAGCGATCAACTCATTTGTTAAGTCTTTGGAGAGAATGATGGAGGTGGATCAAGGAAGACGTTCTTAGCGAAGACATCGGTTTTCGAGAACGGATTGATCTGCTGCTGGTTTATTGATCACGCAGCAGTTCTTTGCGCGCAACTTCTAGCATTTCGTTCACCCGATCTGGAGATGTTCCCCCGCTCTGGTTCTTGCTAGTGAGCGTGCTCGTGAGCGTCAGCGCCTCGTAGACGTCTTTCTGGACCACGGGGGCGATGGCTCGCATCTCTTCAAGCGAGAGTTCGTTGAGTTCCACGCCGCGCTCCAGCGCCGCGAGCACCATGCGGCCCGTTGCTTCGTGCGCATCCCGGAAAGGCATGCCCTTGCGCACGAGGTAGTCGGCCAATTCCGTTGCGTTCATGTAGCCGCGCATCGCGGCAGTGCGCGCCCGCTCTTCATTCAGGCGCGCGTTGCGCAGCACCGTCGCCGTCACTCTCAAACATCCCTTCACTGTGTCCACCAGATCGAAGATCGCTTCTTTGTCCTCTTGCATGTCTTTGTTGTAGGCGAGCGGCAAGCCCTTCATCACGGAGAGCAGCGCCATCATCTGCCCGAAGACGCGCCCCGCCTTGCCGCGCACCAACTCCAGCGCGTCCGGGTTCTTCTTCTGCGGCATCAAGCTCGATCCGGTCGCCACCGCATCGCTGAGTTCGATGAAGCCGAACTCGGCCGTCGCATAGATGATCATGTCTTCGGCAAGGCGCGAAAGGTGTACCATGGTGAGCGAAGCGGCGGCAGCGACCTCGATGCAGAAGTCACGGTCGGAGACCGCGTCCAGGCTGTTGCGCGAGACGGACGCGAAACCGAGCGCGCGCGCCATCTCTTCACGGTCGAGTGGATAACTCGTCCCGGCCAGCGCTCCTGCGCCGAGCGGCAGGACGTTGGTCCGACGGCGCACTTCGCCGAGCCGTTCGCGGTCGCGCGCGAACATCTCGAAGTAGGCCAGACACCAGTGAGCGAAGAGCACAGGTTGCGCGCGCTGAAGGTGCGTGTAGCCAGGCATCACCGCGTCCTTGTGACGCGTGGCTAGTTCGACGAGAGCGCGCTGCACGTCACGCAGCAGTTCTGCGA
>CAKZOF010000557.1 GCA_937135995.1 uncultured Pyrinomonas sp. | reverse complement strand
CGAGCGAGCGTACAACGAGTCGAAAGCGATGTCATTCCCGCTGCCATCGGCGCTCGTCGCATGGCAGACGCGCGCACAGTCGGCTTTCGAGCGACATTGCGATGCTGCGATTTATCGGTGGCGCGGGACGACATGCATAGCCGTCTTTCAAGCGGCGTTGGCGATGGGACACGGAATGCAAATTTGCCGTCGCCGTGCGCGGCTATCTTTCAAGCGGCGGCCATCTCGGCGAGTGCGCGCACGTGGGCGCGCACTGTGTCGCCGAGCGCGCGTAGGTTGTACCCACCTTCCAAGCAAGAGACCACTCGTCCAGCGCACGCCTCTTCGGCCCACTCGCCGACCAGGCGCGTCATCTGCACGAAATCTTCGTCCTCCAACAAGAGCTGGCCCAACGGATCGCCCTTGCGCGCATCGAATCCCGCCGAAATGATGACGAGATCGGGCACAAATCGCGCGCGAATCTCCGAGATCGCCGCCTCGAACATCCGCCGATATTCCGCAGCCGGCGTGAAGGCGCTCACGGGAACGTTCAGCGTGTAGCCTAATCCCCGGCCAACGCCCGTTTCGCCGCGCGCTCCCGTGCCCGGATACCAAGGGTATTGATGGATCGAAAAGAAGAAGACCGTTGCATCGTCGTAGAAGATGCCCTGCGTGCCGTTTCCGTGGTGCACATCCCAATCGACGATCGCCACGCGCTCGATCTCGTCGTAACGACGCTGCGCGTAACGGGCGGCAATGGCGACGTTGTTGAAAAGGCAGAATCCCATGGCGCGATCAGAAGTCGCGTGATGGCCCGGCGGGCGCACCGGTGCAAAAGCGTTCTTCGCTTCCCCCGACATCACCGCATCCACTGCGCGGCAAGCCGCGCCAGCTGCCCGCAACGCTGCATCGAGCGACCGCGGCGAAACCACTGTGTCCGGATCGAGATAACCCCAACCTTCGCGCACCGCCTCTTCGACGCGGCTGTAGTGGCGAGGCGAATGGCAGGCCAAGACGTCGCCGCGCGCAACTGCCGGCGCTTCCGCTTCCATCAATGACTGCCACAATTCGCGATCCGCGCGCAGAGCGTTGATGATCACATCGTAACGTTCAGGACACTCTGGATGCCCTTCGCCCGTGAGGTGTTCACGATAGATCGGATGATGAATCAGAGCTGTGGTCATACGCGCGAAGCTTATGCTTGCCGCGGGCCGATGGTCAAATCTTTGACCGGAAGCAACCCGTTCGGCGGGTCGCACTCACTCCAACACCTCGCCGACGCGCCACGCTCGCCAGCAGTTCACCGATGCCTCCACGCAAGCGCGTCTCTTCGCAAAGAGGCGCAAACGGACGCTCTTCCGAAGAAGTTCGACGCCGGTCGCCATGTCACGGCGGAAGAGCCATCGAAGACCTTTTCTCCGGCGACGCGCACTGCTCATCAAAAACGCGACCGCAGGCTCCATCGGGAATTTGTTCTCCAGTAGAGCATCAATTCAGTACGCTCGGCAGTGGCGCTGCACGCGCTGCGTGTCCGCCGCCGCTTCGAGAAGGTGGCTTTTCTCGGCTCGATTTACGGACTGGCGTCATCGATTCACCGCGGGGCACGCGATTTGCTCTGCAATCAAGCGGAGGATCGAAGAAAATGCGTAAACTAATGGTCTCGTCTTTCTTGTTCCTGTTTTTGGCGACCAGCGTCGCCCCCATCACGACCGCTCAGGATCGAAAACGCTCGCGCTTCGGCAGAAAAGCGCGTAGCGCGGCCATTGTCGGCGGCGCCACGGCCGTCGGCGCGGCGGCAGGTGGCGCGTCCGGAGCGGCTATCACGGGGGGCGGGGCGGCGATCTACGCGGCGAATCGTCCTGCCGCACGCCGACACTTCAAGAAACGCAATAGACGCATCGCCACCGTTGCAGGCGGAACGGTTGCCGGCGCTGGATTGGGTGCAGCGGTGGGGGGCAAAAAGGCCGCGGCCATCGGCGCTGGCGTCGGCGCGGCAGGCTCGTATCTCTATACGCGCAAAAGCTCCAGCTACAAGAACGATGAACGCCGCTATCGGCGGCGAAGCCGCGTCGCAAGGAGGCAACCGTAAGAGCGGAAGAGTTCGCTTTCAACCGAGGCTGAACAGGAGGGAAAGGTAAATGAGCTACGACGAAGAAGAACAGAGACGGCGTATTGTCGTCGAAACGCCGACCGGGCGGCGCGAAGTAGTCCACTCCGAAAGAACGCGCACCCCAGATGGACGCGGGTACTCTGCCGGCATGGTCGCGGCTGTAGCGCTGGTCGCGGTGGCGGCGACGGCGATCGTGTTGTTGTTCGTGCTGGGTCGCGAAAGCGAAGAAACGCGCAACGACAATCAACGGATCGTCGTGCTCCCTTCGCCGCAATCGACTCAACCATTGGTCCAGCAACCGGCCACGGCACAGCCGCCGACCATCATCCAGCAAGTGCCGCCACCGCAACCGGCACAGGTGGTCCTGCCGCCCGTGCAGACGCCGCCCCCCACACCCAGCGTGCCGGACGATGCCGCGCTGCAAGCGAGCATCGAGAAGAAGTTTTTAGCCGATGCGGAACTGGCTGGCTCCGACATCAAAGCGACGGTGAGCGACGGCGAAGTGACGTTGACCGGAACGGCGAACACGGAGGAACTCAAACGTCGCGCGGAGAGGATCGTTCGCACCGTGCGTGGCGTTCGCCGCATAGACAATCGCATCACCGTCGTAGCGCCGGAAGACATGCGAACGCTGCGCATGCCATAAGAACAACTGATCATCAGGTGGGCGATGAATCCACGTCGCTTCCGCTGGCAAAGCGCCCGCATCCTTCTCTCCGAACAAAGGCCGCGATCGCTGTAGCGATCGCGGCCTCAATTTTTCGTCGGAATTTCAGGCGGATCAGCTACCGAGCGCTCTTGCCTACCGCTTTCTTCGCGACGGCGTGCGCGCGGCGCAGGTTCACCACGACGCGCCCTTGTTCATCGACGCGAAAGACAAGGTAGTCGCCGGCGCGTCCGCCGAGATAGTGAACGAGTGGCGCAGGGATCTTCCCGCGCACGATGCCACCGTCGTTAGTCAATTTGGCCTTGAATTCTGTCGGCTCTTTCTTCGTCGCCATCTCGGACCTCCTTCATTCTGTTGTCTATCAGAGCGGCTCGCGCTCCAGCGGTCCTAGTAGCCTTCCGTGTGCTGTCGCAACCATTCATTCAACTCCTCTTCGGTCGGTTCGCGCCCTAGCTCCTCGCGCAAGCGTGCGCGTACGTAGTCTTGCTCGCGCCGAGCGACATCTTGCAGCTCGCTCGACTCAGCTTCGGAAAAGCTATTTTCGGGTACCGCGAATTGCCCCTCGAGCATCGTTCGATTTCCTCCGCTCGATGGAAGCGGCGCGTAGTGCGACGAGCACCGTGGGCGGACCGCCTTCTCTGAATCGAACCGTTCTCTGAATTAGCATACGCGCCACTGGTCCACTATGCAAGCGCTCACCCGAGCACGCGCGGCTCGACACGGAGAACGCCTGCGAAACGGCATCGCGGAAGCTTTCAGTCCGGCCTCCCAACGAGTCGAAAGCGTACCGTTCGACTTTCGCTTCGAGGACCGCGACTGCTTGTGGATCGTCCCAACCGGACTTTCACTTGCATTTCGAGTATCCGCAATCGCGGCAGGTGTCGCAGCCGGAGGCGTGCTCCAACTGACCGCCGCACTCTGGGCAGGCGCCGATGAGCGCGCTCATCCGCGGCTCTTCGTTCCGCAAACGAGCGCGTCCGGAGTCGGGTTCACCGCGCAGGCGCCGCGCTGTGATCATGATGCACTCGGCAACGGCCTGTTCGGGGCTGGTCAGTAACCGTTGATTGAACCAGACGGCGTGCGTGCCCGTCACCTTGTTGAGGCTGCGGGCGACCTCTTCAGCCTCGAAGCCGCCGCGCAGCATCTTGCTGGCGAGCAGCCCAACGCCGCTCGAGATCGGCCCCGTGGCGAAAACCTCGAGGATCCGCCGCCCGTCGTGATTAACGGTGACGTACAGATTCTGTCCGTCGAAGGGAATTTGCCACGTCCAGCCTTGAAGTTCGCGCGGGCGCGGAATGCGCGCGGCGACCGCTGCCGGGCGCG
>CAKZOF010000556.1 GCA_937135995.1 uncultured Pyrinomonas sp. | reverse complement strand
CCGGCCGGGCGAGAAGGTGGCGCTGGTCGGCGCCTCGGGCGGCGGCAAATCGACGCTGACCAAGCTCATCCCGCGTTTTCACGATCCAGACGAAGGGGCCGTGCTGTGGGACGGCATCGATCTACGCGATGCGAAGCTGGCCGATCTCCGTCGCCAGATCGCCATCGTCACGCAGGAGACGGCGCTCTTCAACGACACGGTGCGTTACAACATCTCCTACGGTCGCCCCGATGCGACCGACGAAGAGATCGAAGAGGCAGCGCGCATCGCCTTTGCGCACGATTTCATCATGGAGTTGCCTCACGGCTACGATACAGTGATCGGCGAGCGCGGGATCTTTCTTTCCGGCGGCCAGAGGCAACGGCTAGCCATCGCGCGCGCCGTGCTGACCGACGCGCCCGTGCTCATTCTGGACGAGGCGACCTCGGCGCTCGACGCGGAGTCGGAAAGACTGGTCCAGCGCGCGCTGGCGCGTTTGATGCAGGGACGCACGACGGTGGTCATCGCCCATCGCCTCTCCACCGTGCGACGCGCCGATCTGATCGTTGTCATGGAGCGCGGACAGATCGTCGAAACGGGCACGCACGCGGAACTTCTGGCACGCGGCGGTCTCTACAGTCGCCTGTATGCCTTGCAGTTCGCCGACGAGGAACGGCTCGAGTTGAACGAAGAGGACGCGCTCCGCGCTGATTCGGTGCTTCATTAAGGACGAGCGAACGAAGATCATGAAGTCGATGACTGGATATGGGCGCGGGCAAGCGACGGGCAGCGGCTTTCGCGTCACGGTCGAACTCAAAACGGTCAACAACCGTTTTCTGGATCTGCAACTAAGAGCGGGCGCGGAACTGGCCGGCATCGAACCGGTGGTTCGCCAAGCCGTCGGCGCCCGTTTGGCGCGCGGACGCGTTGAAGCGACGATCACGTTCGAACGGACCGGCGAAGTCGCCTACGAGATCAATCGCGCGCTGCTAGCTGGCATCTTGCGCGCGATGCGCGAGATCCAGCAGGAGTTCGCGCTCGCCGCTGAACCTGACATCAATGCGTTGGTCCGCTTGCCCGGCGTGCTACAACCCGTCCGGTCGTCGCTCAGCGAAGAGGAGATCGACGGCATCAGCCGAGCGCTCGCGCAAGCGCTCGACGAACTGGACCAGATGCGCGCGCGCGAAGGCGAGGCGCTGAAGCGCGAGATGCTCGCGCATCTCGACGAGATCGAGCGCTTGGTGCCGGTGATCGAGGATCTGGCCGCCGATCAAGTCGAGATCTACCGCGCGCGCCTGCAACGGCGCGTCGGCGAACTCGTGGCGCGCAGCGGAGCCGAGATCATCGAACTCGATCAAGCGCGGCTCGCGCAAGAGGTCGCCTATCTGGCCGAACGAAGCGATATCACCGAGGAGATCGCCCGCTTGAAGAGCCACCTTGGTCAATTTCGCGCGCTCATCGCAGCGCCGGGCGAGGTCGGCAAGAAGCTCGACTTCCTGTTGCAGGAGTTGAACCGCGAGGCGAACACGATCCTGTCGAAAACGACGGACATCGCGATCAAAGAAGCTGGTCTGGCCATCAAAGCGGAGATCGAAAAGCTACGCGAACAGGCGCAAAATGTCGAGTGAGAATCAAGGACGCGGCATGCTCATCGTCGTCAGTTCGCCTTCGGGCGGCGGCAAAGGGACGCTGATTCGTCGCGTGCGTCAAACCGTTCCCGGCCTAAGCTACTCGGTGTCGTGGACGACGCGCAAGCCCCGCCAGGGCGAAGTCGACGGGCGCGACTACCATTTCGTTTCGCTCGCTGAGTTTGAACGGATGCGCGACGCCGGAGGCTTTCTTGAGTGGGCCTGCGTTCACGGCAACTACTACGGCACGACGTGGAGCGAAGTCGAGCGCGCGCAACGCGCTGGGCTCGACGTGATCCTCGAGATCGACGTACAGGGCGCGGCCAACGTCCGTCGCCTCGCTGCTGACGCTGTCACCATCTTCATCATTCCGCCCTCGTTCGAGACGCTGCGCGAACGTCTCATCCGGCGCGGGTCGGAAGCGCCGCCCGATCTCGAACGGCGGTTGCGCAACGCGCGCTTCGAAGTTGAACGTTACCGTGAGTTCGACTACGTCATCCTGAACGACGAAGTCGAGCGCGCCGCCGCCCAACTGGCCTCCGTGATCTACGCCGAACGCGCCCGCTGCCCGCGCCAAGAAGCGCTCGTGCGCCGCGTGCTGGAGACCTTTCCGCCCGTCGAAGAGGCCAACGCTCACGGTGGACAGAACGGTTGCGGTTGATCTATCTTGATTCGAGAGCGATGCGAGATATGATGAGAAGGAAGGAAATCGTCAGCGAAATCAACCCGAGCATCCGCTTGCAAGAGCAGATGCCACCCGAAATCGACTCCAAGTACCGGCTGGTTCTCATCGCCGCCGAACGGAGTAAACAGATCATGCGCGGTGCCAGCCCGCGCGTCCCGCTTGACCCGACGCGACACAAACCGACGCGCATTGCACTTGAAGAGATCGCGCGCGGCAAAGTGCGCTTCGTCATCGAGGATGACAAGCGCTGAGGCCCTTTCTCCTCGACGGTCTCATCCACGCTGGCGCAGAAACGCTTTCGCAACGCGCCCAAGGCTTCCCCGCACAGGGGGATCGTCCGACGCTGCGCGGTGAGTCGCGCCTTGAATGCGCAAGGCTTGCCTGCACAGGGGGGATCGTCCCCTTCAGTCGCGTTTCGCCTGCGCGCGCCAGCGGAAGAAAGCTTCCGTCGCTGCGTAGGCGGCGCGTTCTTCGGGCACGGCGAAGTAGGCGCGCGCGCGCGCTTCGCGCCCCAAGCTTCTGCTTCGCCACAGTTCGCGCCAGTACGTGCGAACGTAGGAGAACGCCAATCTGCACGCGCCCATGCGCTGGAACTGCAGGACGTGCATTGCTTCGTGTGCGATCAACCAGCCCGGTGCGACCAAGCGCCCGCGTTCGTCGCGCTGCACCAGCTTCGGCGCGATGAAGATGTGTCGCCCGAGGGTGAAACCTCCGGCGCGCAGCAAGCGCGTCGCCCACCGGGCAAACGGTCCCGCGTGAACGCGCAACGGGGGAAGCGAAATCTCTCGATCTTGCAAGTGGGCGCGTAGGAACTCCTCGATCTGCGCTTGCGCCCGCGGTGCGAGCCGCATGGTCACTCCGCCTCCATCCCGTTCACGTTCTCGCTGAACGCCTGATCAATGCGAGTCTCGTTCGTCGTCGGTCTCCCGTAGTTCCGCGATCTCTGCCGAGTAGAGGCACAGCGTTTCGCCGCCTTCGGTCTCGAGGCGAAGCGCGCCCGACGGCTCCAAGCCGCGCGTTGTTCCCCGTACTGTGCGGCCTCCCACCGTAACGCGCACGCGCTTGCCGAAAGCATAACTCGAACTGCGCTCCCACGCGCAGCGGATCGTTTCCAGTCCGGCCTCGGCGTGAAGCAGCGCGTACCAGTCGCCGACAGCATGCGTCACAGCCTGCAGCAACTTTTCGCCGTCGGGCGGCGCGCCGGTCTCCGCTTCCACCGAAGTTGCCGCAGCGGCGATCTCCGCAGGCCAACCGGCGGAACGCAAGTTGATCCCGATGCCGAGCACGCAGGCGCGCCCGCTTCCAGTTTCAACCGTCTCGGCCAAGATGCCGCAGATCTTGCGACCGTTGACCACCAGATCGTTGGGCCATTTGATGTCCGCGTCCACCGAACAGACGGCGCGCAACCCATCGCGCGCGGCCAGCGCGCCGATCAGCGCGATGAACGGCCACCATCGCTCTTCGACGCTGGGACGCAAGACGATGCTGAAATAGAGTCCCGCATCGGGGGGCGATGCCCACGTTCGCCCTTGCCTCCCGCGCCCGCTCGTTTGCGCCCGCGCCACGATGCACACGCCTTCGGGCGCGCCGCGTCGCGCCTGTTCAGCAGCCTCCGTGTTGGTCGAAGCGAGCGTGTCGTAACGGATGATCGTTGGCTGAAAACGCATGAGACAGCTGACCGAAGCGATATACGGAGAAAGCCCCACCTCCTTGCTAAGAGCGAGCGACATTGTATAAAATTCTTGGTTCATCATGCCATTCTGTTCAAGTTGCTCTGCCGCCCGCGGGCGCTCCGGAGGGGAACAACGGTGAGTTGGGTCAAGATCATCGTCATCACGCTCGTCGTCATCTTGAGCTTTCTTTTTCTGGGCCGTTTCTCGCTCTAGGAGTCGGACGACGACTGTATCCCCATGCCTCCAACATTTAGCACGGAACGGATCCGGCGCACGTTGACCGTCTGCATCCTCGCTGCTTTGGCCGCAACAGGCCGCGCGCAGGGCACGCAAGACGAAGAGACAGTTCGCGTCAACACAAATCTCATTACCATCCCTGTGATCGTCACCGACCGCAACGGCCGCCGCGTCGCTGGCCTCACCAAGGACGACTTTTTGTTGAGCGAGGACGGGCGTCCAGTGACGATCGACTATTTCGCCGCTGGGTCCGAGCGCGTTGCGCTCGTCTTCGCGCTCGATGCTTCGGGCAGCGTGCGTGACCGTCTCGAACATCAACGCGAAGCGGCGCTAGCGATCCTCGACCGCTTTCGCGCTTCGCGCGTCGCCATCGTGCGTTTCCGCGACCGTCCGGAGCTGGCAGCACCGTTCACCAGCGAAATCGCGCGCGTGCGCGCCGAGTTTCGCTTCCCGGCTCTCCCCAACCAACGCACAGCGATCTTCGACGGAGCAATGACGGCCGTCCGACTCTTCGACGCCAAGGCCGACCCGGAAGAACGACGCATCGTCGTCCTGATCAGCGACGGACTTGACAACGCCAGTCGTCTCTCGGCGGAAGAGGCAATTGCGGAAGCGAACGCTCGACAAGTCTCCATCTACGTCATTCACCTGCCGCTCTACGCGCCGCGCGATGGGCGTCTCGCACCGCGTCCGCCGAGCCGAGGGTTTCGACAGCTTGCCGAACGCACCGGCGGTCAGTACTTCGCCGT
>CAKZOF010000555.1 GCA_937135995.1 uncultured Pyrinomonas sp. | reverse complement strand
CGCGGCTCGCGCGCACCAACAGCGGCCACCAGCACCATGGTGTCGCCGTAGCGGATGATCACCGCGCCGTCGGCCTGTTTGGCGACCCGGCCCGTTTCAACGGTCAAGTCGCGGTCGCCGACGCGGATCGTCTCTTTCAAATACTTCTTTGTCGTCATAACCCATGTCTCCTTCGGAAAGAGCAGTGGTCTCTTTCCGGAAATTCGGTCTCCGTGCGTTTCCCGAAGAGCGGCGAGCTTCGCGGCGAAGCTCACGTGGTGTGAGCGCCGGATAGATCAACGGGCGACGAGAGCTTCCGTTGAATAGCTCGCGTCGCCCGATTCTCTGCTGGCATCGCGCCGCGCCGCGCGGCAGGACAAAAGGGGACTGCGCGCAAAAAGGCGCGGGCAAGTAGCCGAGATGAAGCTGTGATTCGTCGGTCGCTTCGCCGTGCGTCTTGTCAGCGACGCAGGCCGAGCCGGTTGATGAGATCGTGATAGCTTTCAATATCCGTACGCCTAAGGTAATCCAACAGACTGCGACGCTGTGAGACCATTTTGAGCAGTCCGCGCCGCGAATGGTTGTCTTTCTTGTGGACTTTGAAGTGTTCGGTCAACTCGTTGATCCGCTCCGTCAGAAGCGCGATCTGAACTTGCGGTGAACCTGTATCGCTCTCGTGTGTGCGAAACTCCTGAATGATCCGTTCTTTGACTTCCTTCGTCAACGCCACCGCTCGAAATGGTCCTCCTCTTCCGCAGTCGTCCTGAGACTCTTCAGGAAACCGCCAAGTTTATCGTCCTGAGACTCTTCAGGAAACCGCCAAGTTTAACTTACAAAGCGATTACAATTTAACACGCGCTTCGGCGCGCTGTCCAGCAAGGGCGCGAACCGCTTCTGCCACCGGCGCAAAGGGGAGGGACAGCCGGTGGGTGCTTTCTCAACAAGCGCACGCTCGCGTACAGCGAGTTCGCTCGCTAATTCTTTCCCTTTTTGCAAAGTTCAAAGCGCGCGCTCGTGTGAAGCGAGTTCCAAGGGGCGTGCGTGAAAGGGGCACCTTGAGCGCCGCTCTGCCAACGGCACCCCACGCGTTAGGCAGCGTCGCCCCCACTCTGTTAATATCCGTCACAAGACTCGAAAGCGATCCACCGTGGGGCGAACGTTTCGCCCGGGGCGAGTCAAAGAGATCAGGAGCGTTTCCTAGCGAGGTGGTACATGAGTGACGCGCGCATCGTCATCGTCGGCGGCGGATTCGGCGGCTTGTTCACGGCGCTCGGCCTCGGCGGCGTTGGCCAAACGACGTTGATCAGCGAAGAGGACCACTTCCTCTTTACACCGTTGCTTTACGAGTACCTGAGCGGCGAAGTCGAAGCGTGGCACATCGCGCCGCGCTACAAAGAGCTGCTCGAAGCGGATGTCCGCTTCATCCAAGGACGCGTGACCGAAGTGAATCTGTCGGCGCAAGAGGTAGCGGTCGAGGGGCGTGCGCGCCGTATCGCCTACGACGTGCTGGTGCTCGCCACGGGCGGCGTGACCAACTATGCAGGCGTCGAGGGCGCGGCCGAGCACGCGCTTCCTTTTCGTAAGTTGGCCCATGCCGATCAATTGCGCCTACGGATGATCGACGTGCTCGACCGCATCCCGCCCGATGCGGCGCCGCAAGATGCGCGTCAGGCCGCGACCTTTGCCGTGGTTGGAGCTGGGGCGAGCGGCGTCGAACTCTCGACCAAAATGGCCGATCTTCTCCGCGATGCTTTCGCGCGACGCGGCTTGCAGGGCACGCCGCGCGTCATTGTGATCGAGATGAGCGACCGCGTGGTGCCCACCATGGACGACGAGATCCGGCGCCACGTCGAAGAGGCGTTGCGCTCGGCCGGCGTCGAGGTGCACACGCAAACCACTGTCCGGCGCGTCGCGCCCGGCAGCATCACCGTCGAACACGGCGGCCAGCAACAGGAGATCGAGGCGGCAGCGACCGTCTGGACTGGCGGCGTGCGCCCGAGCCCGTTGGTTGACCGGCTCGAAGTTGAAAAGAACAGAAACGGCTTGATTATCGTCGAGCCGACGCTGCAGGTGCGCCGTCACGCCAACGTCTTCGCGCTCGGCGACATTGCCTTGTGCCAGACCGTCGATAGCCCGCGACTGGTCGGAACGGCGCAGCTCGCCTACCAGCAGGCCGGATTGGTCGCCGCCAACGTGCGCGCGTTGATCGAACGGCGTCCGCTCGAAACGCGCCGCTTCCATGAACTCGGCGAGGCGGTCAGCTTGGGAACCGAGCGTGCCGCTGTGCTCACGGGTGGCGTCGTCGTCGATGGCGCGCTCGGCCGCCAAGCGCGCTTTGCCCTCTATACGTCGCGCCTGCCAACGTGGCACCACCGGTTGCGCGTCGGCGCAAGCTGGTTCTTCGAAGGCACCGCGCCGCGCCCCTTGAGCCTCGAACGCCACTGAAGCTCGCTCCTTCGCAGCCGCCTTGGCGCGCGTAGCTTCGCTGCCTTGCCTCGCGTGCGAACGTATGGGCGACGCTCGGCAGTGCTTCGCCGTCGCCCATCGTGTACGGTTCGACGGCGTGTGGCGTGCCTCACGCCGCGTTTCACACAATGTCATCCCCATCGTGCACGGTTCAACAACATTGCGCCGATGTTGTGCTGCACCACAAGACTTTGCTTCCTATTCGCACATGGTTGAACGCGGTTGAAGCGGTTGGTGTCGAAACAATTGTCGTGCGAAATTTTCCGGGGTGGAATTTTTGGAAAAGTTCCCAGATTCAGATTTTATTCAGCACGGGGGGAGAGTAGAAGCTCCGACAGACTGGCTTCGTGTAACTGGAAAAAAGGCCAAAGAGGCAATGGCGGACCGCAGGGTGCGGCCTGCTGATCCCCACCGCCGAGCTTCTTCATCGTTCCCTTTTCCTCGCCAATAAAGAACG
>CAKZOF010000554.1 GCA_937135995.1 uncultured Pyrinomonas sp. | reverse complement strand
AAAATCAATAGATGTCAATATATGACCACTAAACCAGATACTAGTAACTAATACGTTCGCACGTAACCATCGAACCAGACCGCGCGATCGGCCGCCGAGCTTAGTTGGAGGGCGGGTACCGGAAAACCGCCGTGTTGCGCCAATGCTCGCCAATCCTCGGGCGCCGCGTCCTGTGCGCGCAGCAACTCCAGCCACTCGCCGTCGTCCGAAGCTAGCAACTCTTCCCATATCCCACATCGCCCTTGCCCCTGCTGTTCACGCCGCGTCATCGGCCACAGCGTAAGATAGCTTGCGCGTCCGGCAAGAGATTCCGACACTCGCTGCATGAGCAGTAGATTGGCCGATCCCGTGAGAAGAAACTGCCCGGCGCGCCGGTGGCGGTCAACGGCCCTCTTCACTGCCGACAGCAGATCGGCTCGCGTTGCACCTCATCGATCGTCACCGGCGATGCGCCGCCGATCAAAGCTTCGGGTTCGCGCCGCGCAAGATCCAAAGTCTCCAGATCGTCGAGCGAATAGAATCGCCGACCAGCGGTCACGAGCTTCTGCGCCAGCGTGCTTTTGCCCGTTTGCCGTGCGCCGGTCAGCACCACCACAGGCATTACGCGGAGGCGCTCAGCAAGCGCTCGCTGTACGTGTCGCGGGAGCGTCCGTGCACTTTTATTCATGCCATGAATGATAACCATTCACGGCATGAATAACAATGGAAGCTGTTGCATCAAAGCTGTTTACGGCGCTAATAGCAACGCTCGCCGCCGCTTTCGAGCCATTCGCAGCGCGAGCGACGATGTGAGCCATCGCTTCCGAGCCGCTTATGGTCGCAATAGATGGCGGCCCGGCGGATTCAATCGACGACGCTCCGCAAGGTCGATCGCCGTTCGGCAGAATGTTCGTCCGAGAAGGTGGGGCGAAACCGGCTGACGCTCGACGCTTGCGGAAGAAATGTCTGCCCGCTCGCCGCGATAGATGGGCCACCGCTGATCAAGCATTGAGCGCTCGCCGTACGCTAAAGATCTAGCTGCCCGGTTGCGCAATTCGCGCCACATAGCGTGCGATGCGCGCAGAGATGATCCGTTGCCGAAGATTCTTCGTCCAGGCAGCGAAGGTCCAACTTTTCCCTGGGAAGAGGCACTACGCCGAGTCTCCGGCGGGATTTGCGGCCAAGCGAAGCGCGCTCTCGCCCGCTCAGAATGGGCGTGTCACGCGCTTTCGCTTCTTGCTCGGTGGACGCAACAACCACAAAACGGCGGCCAGCAAGAAGAGCGTAAACAAGCCGAACGCAAGATCCACGCCGATGGCGCCCAAGCCGCGCGCGCCGTTCACGCGCTGCAGGTGGAAAGTGATGTAAACGATCAGAAGAGAGATCAGTGCCAGCAGAATCGGTCCTATTTTATTCATCTCTTTCCTCTCTGTCGGTTTCGCTGCTCTGAGTCGGAGTTCTATTCATCTGTTCCTCTCCGTCGGTCTCGCTGCTCCGAATCAAAGCCGGCAATTTTACCGTGAAGATCGCCCCATGGCGAGTCGAGTTGGCCGCTGTCAGCGTCCCGCCGTGATCCGTGATGATGCGGTGTGCGAGCGCCAGCCCGATGCCGTGGCCGTCCTTTTTGGTAGTGAAGAACGGGATGAAGATCTTCTCCAGATCCTGCGCTCGTATTCCCGGCCCGGTGTCTTCGATTTCGATGAGGCTCCAAGGCGCGCCGTGCTGATCGCGTTCGCCGCTGCCGCGCACTGCCACTTTCCGCTCCGCCGATTCTTCGGGAATGGCTTCCGCCGCGTTGCGCAGGATGTTGAGCAACGCCTGTCGAAGAAGGACGACGTCGGCGCGCGCGCGCGCGAACTCTCCGGCGATCGTCAATTCGACGCGACGTTCCGCGTATAGCCGAGCCAACTCCGCGCAGCACTCTTCGATCAACTCGCGCAGGTCGACCTCGGTCGGTTCGAGCGGGCGCGGACGCGCGAAATCCAAAAAGGCTGTCACCATCGCCGAAAGATCGCGCACTTCGTCGAGCAACGCGGCGGCAGCCGTGCTTTCGATCCCGCCCGTCCCGACCCGCTGCAAAAGTTGTGCGTAGCCTTGCAAC
>CAKZOF010000553.1 GCA_937135995.1 uncultured Pyrinomonas sp. | reverse complement strand
CTTGTTGGGCGAGCAGGGATAGGTATAGGTTCTGATGATCCTCTCTTCAGTCATTTTCGTTCTCCTGTGTTATCTCACTTACTATTTCTTCTGTTTTGCTCTTCGTTATATGAGCGAGATTTAGTCATCTTCTTTGCTCTCCTATAACTGATCACCATCTTGCTGGCCCAAAAGCTAAGCTTCATAACTCTTATCTATAGAACAAAAATCAATAGATGTCAATATATGACCACTAAACCAGATACTAGTAACTAATACGCTGAGCACCGACGGACCAACGCGGTCGAGCGTGCCCGCCACTTCTCATGTCGGGTCGCGTTCGAGGCGGCAGCGCTTCCATCTCGGGTCTCAGCGATGAGCAGTGGTTTGCTTGCGGCGTGGCCGCTCGCCTATAATCGCTGCCGGTCGGCGACAACGCGAAACGAGAAGGTTACATGGCTTACCTCAAACAGCAACGCCCGGAGAAAGTCACCGTGCCGTCTTTGCGCGCGAGCAAAGAGCGCGGCGAACGGCTCGTTTGCTTGACGGCTTACGATTACCCGACGGCGCGCATCATCGACGAAGCCGGAACCGACATCATCTTGGTCGGCGACAGCCTCGGTAACGTCGTCCTCGGCTACGAGAACACCATTCCGGTGACGCTCGACGAAATGGTGAGCGCCACGCGCGCCGTGCGTCGTGGCGTGGCGCGCGCGCTGCTCGTCGCCGACATGCCGTATGGGTCCTATCACACGGGCGCGGATGATGCTGTCCGTGCCGCGCTGAGGCTGATCAAAGAAGGCGGCGCCGAGGCCGTTAAGCTCGAAGGCGGCCGCCACCGACTCGAGACGATCCGGCGGCTGATCGCCGAAGAGATTCCAGTCATGGGCCACATCGGATTGACGCCGCAGTCAGTCAACAAACTCGGCGGCTTCCGCCTGCAGGGCAAGACGGCCGAGGCGGCGCGCGTGTTGATCGAAGACGCCCGCGCGCTGGAAGCAGCGGGCGTCTTCGCCTTGGTGCTCGAACTAGTCCCGCGCGAAGTGGCGCGCATCATCACCGAAACGGTCAGCATTCCAACCATTGGCATCGGCGCTGGCGCTGATTGCGATATCCAAGTGCTCGTCATTCACGATCTCATCGGGCTATCGTTCACCGAAAACAGAAAACCGCGTTTCGTCCGCCAGTACGCTAACGTGCGCCAGATCATCACGGAAGCCGTCGAGCGCTTCGCCGCGGACGTGCGCACAGGCGCTTATCCAACTGAGGATGAATCCTACGGCCTATCACCCGAGGCGGCTTTGGAGCTAGAATCGCTGTTGAGCGAAGAGAAGATCGAAGAGAGGTAGCCGCCCCGGAAGCGAACCGTTATGGAGATCATCACCCGTCGTCAAAGAATGAGCATGGTGACGCGCAAACTGCGTCGCGAAGAAGCCAAAACCATCGGACTCGTGCCGACCATGGGCGCATTGCACGACGGGCATTTGAGTTTGGTGCGCGAAGCGCGCCGGATGTGCGAAGTGGTCATCGTCTCGATCTTCGTCAACCCGACGCAGTTCGGCCCCAACGAAGATTACGAACGCTACCCGCGCGACCTGACCAAAGACACGACGCTGCTGGCCGATTACAACGTCGACTACATCTTCGCGCCGTCGGTGGACGAGATCTACCCGAAGGGCTTTTCGACCTACGTGACGGTGGAAGGGCTGTCGGATCAACTCGAAGGAGCGGCGCGCCCGGGTCACTTCCGCGGCGTGGCGACCGTGCTGACCATTCTCTTCAACATCATCCGTCCCGACTTCGCTTTTTTCGGCCAGAAGGACGCCCAACAGACCGTGGTGGTCAAACGTCTCGTGCGTGATCTGGCGTTCGATACCGAGATCGTTGTGCTGCCGACGGTGCGCGAAGCGTCGGGATTGGCTCTCTCTTCGCGCAACGCTTACCTGAACGAAGAAGAGCGTCGCGCCGCCGCCGTCCTCTACCGCGCGTTGACGCGCGCCGAACAGGCCTATATCAACGGCGAGCGGTCAGCGCGCAAGCTTATCGAGATCGTCGGTGCCGAGGTCGCCACCGAACCGCGCGTGCGCCTCGATTACGTGAG
>CAKZOF010000552.1 GCA_937135995.1 uncultured Pyrinomonas sp. | reverse complement strand
TGCGCTTTCCCGACCTATCCGCAAGGGTTCCCGCCGGAGATCATCGCGCGATTCATTGAAGAGACGGGCGTGCCGGGCGTGCTCGGCAACGTGCCCGCTTCGGGGACGGAGATCATTCGCGAACTCGGCGAAGAACACATACGAACCGGCAAACCGATCGTCTATACGTCTGCCGATTCCGTCTTCCAGATCGCCGCGCACGAAGAGGTCATCCCTGTGGATCGTCTCTACGCGATGTGCGAAAAGGCGCGGGCTATCTTACGCGGCGAGCACGAGGTCGGGCGCGTCATTGCGCGTCCGTTCATCGGCGCGCCCGGAAACTTTCGTCGCACGGAGCGGCGGCGAGATTTCGCCGTGCCGCCACCGCGCGAAAACTTGCTCGTCGCGTTGGTCGATGCCGGGTTGGATGTGGTGTCGGTCGGCAAGATCGCTTCGATCTACGATTACGCGGGCATCACCCAGGCGCTCCCATCGAAAGACAATGCACAAGGCATCGAGCAAACCATCGCCGCTCTTTGCGAACCGACGCGCGGACTGATCTTCACGAATCTGGTCGATTTCGACATGCTCTACGGGCACCGCCGCGATGTCGAGGGTTACGCCCGCGCGCTCGAGTATTTCGATGCGCGCTTGCCGGAGATCGAAGCTGCGCTCAAGGACGATGATCTGCTGATCCTCGCCGCCGATCACGGTAACGATCCGGCTTTCCACGGCACGGATCACACGCGCGAATACACGCCTCTGCTCGTCACGGGGCGGCGCGCGCGCCGCGGCGTCGACCTCGGCACGCGCCGGTCGCTCGCCGACATCGGCCAGACGATCGCCGACAATTTCGATCTGAAGTTGAAGGCTGGAGAGAGCTTTCTGCGCGCGATCGCAGCTTGAGGTTCGTTGATTTTTGCACGATCGATTTTGCTGGATGATTCGATCTGGTTCGACGGCATCACACACCGTTGCGGATCGACGGTCTGCTCATCGGAGATTGGGATGACAGCACTCAGGCGACCTGCTTCGCCCAAGGTATATCACATTACGCACGTGGATAATCTGTCCGGCATCGTCAGAGACGGTTGCCTTTGGGCAGACAGCTTGATCCTGCAGCGTGAAGGACCTTTCAAAAGCATCGGCATGCCTGAGATCAAGCAGCGGCGCATGCGGATCGAAGTCAAATGTTGTGCCGGGACCGTGGTGGGTGATTACGTGCCATTCTACTTTTGTCCAAGATCGATCATGCTTTATGTAATTCATCGCTCCAACCATCCTGGTTTAGCGTACAGAGGCGGGCAAAAACCGATCGTTCATCTCGAAGCAGATTTACTGAAAGTCATCGATTGGGCCAATAAAGAGGAGGTTCGATGGGCCGTCTCGCTCTCCAATGCTGGCGCGTCGTATGTGCAGTTCAGGAACGATCTAGCTGTGCTCGATGAGCTGGATTGGGATGCGATCGCCGCAAGTGACTTTCGCAATCCGGACATAAAAGAGCGCAAGCAGGCGGAATTTCTCGTCTACGGAATGTTTCCCTTCGACTTGGTCGAAAGAATCGGGGTTTTCGATTCACAAATACAGACAAAGGCACAAGAAATTCTCAGTTGCGTTCGCTATCCGCCACCTGTTGAAATCAAAGGAGAATGGTATTATTGATTATTCTGGACGGTAGAACAACATGATTGAGTACAAGAAGGGCGATCTGCTCCAAGAAGACGCGGAAGCTCTGGTCAATTCCGTTAACTGCGTCGGCATCATGGGGCGCGGCGTTGCGCTCGAATTCAAGCGGGCTTGGCCTGATAACTTCAAGGCCTATCAGGAAGCGTGTCGTCGAGGTGAGGTTGAGCCGGGCAGAATGTTCATCTTCGAGACGGGGCGCTTGACGAATCCGTTGTACATCGTCAACTTCCCGACCAAGCGTCATTGGCGTCAAAAGTCGCGTTTGGAAGACATCGAGGCTGGTTTGCGTGCGTTGGTTGAGGATGTGCGCCGACTAAACATCGGTTCGATCGCGCTCCCTCCTCTTGGGTGTGGACTAGGTGGTCTCAGATGGTCCGATGTCCGGCGGCTTATCGAGCAAGTGCTCGGCGCCCTCTCCGATGTCCGGGTGATCGTCTACGAGCCAGCCGGGCAAAACTACCTGACTCGCAGCGAAAAGAGTCGTTCCCCCCTGCGGATGACTTCGGCGCGAGCGGCTCTGATCTACCTCATAGAGCGTTATTTGGCCGGGTTGCTCGATCCTACGATTTCGCTCCTCGAAGTCCATAAACTGCTCTATTTTTTGCAGGAGTCTGGTGAACCGTTGAAACTGCGCTTCCAACCCGGTCCCTATGGTCCTTATGCGGAGAACTTGCGGCACGTTTTAAGGGTGATGGAGGGCCACTTCATTTCAGGGTATGGTTCTGTTGGTGATGATCCTTGCAAGGAGTTAAAAGTTCTTCCCGACGCGAGGATACAAGCTCGTCGGGTGTTGGCTGGGGCAGCTCAAACACAGCGGCGAGTTGAGCGAGTGGGACAACTTGTCGAAGGGTTCGAATCTCCGCATGGTTTGGAGTTGCTGGCCACTACGCATTGGATAGTCAGCCGTGAAAAAGTGGGTGATAAAGATGCTTTGGTACGAAAATTCCATGAGTGGGCAGAGCGGAAGAGGCAATTCACACGTGAGCAGATAATTTTAGCCGCTGACGTGTTGAAGCAAAAGGGATGGATCGAGTGATAACAGGCTGCTGTTGTTGACTTTGGCCGTTGAGGTCAACGACCCTTCGCCTCGAAAAGAAGTAGTTACAGCCTTCCCAACTCATCTTCTCTGGCACCGCGGACAAAAGTACGTGGAGCGTCCGGCGTGGACCACTCTTTCGATGCGCGCGCGGCAGACGAGGCACGGTTCGCCCTCGCGATCGTAAACGCGCCAGCGCCCTTCGTAAGCGCCGCCGTAGTAGCTGCCGTCGATGTTCATCGGATCGACGTTAAGCGTCGAGCCGTGCGCGATCGATTCGGCGAGCACGTCGAGAATGGCGCGATGAAGGCGTGGGATGCGACGAGGCGCGAGCTCCGCCGCGCGGACGAACGGATTCGTGCGCGCCAGGAACATCGCTTCCGCCGCATAGATGTTACCAAGTCCAACCACTTTCGACTGATCTATGAGCGTCTCTTTGAGCGTGCGCCGTGATCGCGCGAGCGCGCTTCTGAAATAGTCCACTGTAAACTCCGCGGAGAAGGGTTCGGGCGCCAGCGCGCGCAGTTCGCGCGCAGCATCGAGCTCTTTTGTGGGTAGGAGTCTCATCATCCCGAAGTGGCGCTGGTCGGAGAAGATGAGACGTTGTCCATTGTCCATCTCGAAGATGGCGTGCGTGAATTTAGGCAGCGGTCTGTCCGGCGGGAGGATGAGGAAGCGACCGGACATGCGCAGGTGGACCAGCAGCGCGCGACCGTTATCGAGTTCGATGATGATGTACTTGCCGCGACGCCGAACATCACGGACGCTCGCGCCGCCGCATCCTTGGGCGAAACGCTCCGGCGTCGAATCGGGAAGCAGGCGCGGGCGAAGGACGGTTGCGCTGGTCCAGCTTCGACCGACGATGAACTCTTTCAATGCTCGCGCGACGAGTTCGACTTCGGGCAGTTCGGGCATGAGCGACTCTGGCAAAGCGCGCCTCAGATGTGTGACGGCCCAACCCCGGCGAGGCCAAGGCGCGCTCTCTTCTCAAGCTTTGACGCCGCGCGGCGCTTGCGCAATCGCGCACCCTTCATCGAGCAGCGCGTGCATTTTCTCGACCGAGGTCGCTTCCGCATAGATGCGCAAGACGGGTTCAGTCCCCGACTGCCGGAAGAGGAGCCACGATTCATCGTCGAAGATAAGCTTGGTCCCGTCCATCGTGGAGATTGACTCGACCCGGTAGCCGGCGACTTCCGCAGGCGTTTTCTCGGCCAATTCAGCCACCAGCGCTTTGCCGCGCGAAACTTCCATGTGTAGATCGCGCCGACCGAAGTAGAATTCGCCGAACTCGCGGTGCAGATCGCGCACCATCTCCGACGGCGGCTTGCCGGCGGTCGCGATCGCTTCGAGGAAGAGCAGGGAATTCAAGATGCCGTCGCGCTCGGGGATGTGCCCTTTGACGCCGATTCCGCCCGACTCTTCTGCGCCGAGCAGGATATCCTCGCGCAGCATCAGATCGGCGATGTATTTGAAGCCGATGGGCGTGTCGTAGAGCTTCAGTCCGTAGGCGTCGGCGATGCGCTTCAGAAGCACGGATTGCGAGAAGGTGCGTACAACGCCGCCGGTCATCCGTCGGTGGCGAGCCAAGTGCAAGAGGACGAGCGGTACGACCTCGTGCATGGTCATTGTCTGGCCCAGCTCGTTGACGGCGCCGACGCGATCGGCGTCACCATCGGTCGCCAGGCCGACGAGCGCGCCGGTCTCTTTGACGCGCTCTTTGAGCGGGCCGAGGTTTTGGTCGATCGGTTCGGGATTGACGCCGCCAAAGAGCGGATCGCGATCTGGACGGATCGTCTCCACTTCGAGCGCGCCGCCTCGGAGGAAACTTTCAACCCAACGCGCGCCTGTTCCATGCATCGGATCGACGATGATGCGCGCGCGCAGCGCCCGCAGCCGATCGAGATCGACATAGCTTTCGACCTGCACGCGATAGTTTGCCACTGCCTGCTCTAGCTCTTCGCGGCCTTGCGGAACATACTCTTCGCGGCGCGGCTCGTGTCGATCGACGAGCGCTTCCACCGCCGAGGTCGTCTCGGGCGTCGCGCTACCGCCCCATGGCGCTTTGATCTTGAAGCCGTTGAACTCGGGTGGATTGTGCGAGGCGGTGATGACCACGCCGCCATCCGCTTTGCGATCCCGCACCGCCCAAGAGATGACCGGCGTCGGCATGTCGCGTTCGAAGAGGAAGACGCGAATCTGATTTGCCGTGAGGACTTCGGCGGTCAGATGAGCGAAATGTTCCGAAAGGAAGCGCCGGTCGTAACCGACGACGGCGAGCGGCAGCTTCTCGGTCTGCTCTGCTCCGGCGCGCGCCGTCGCTACATGCTGTGCTCTCTCTTCAAGCAGGTAGTCGGCGTAAGCCTGTGCGACGCGCGCGACGTTGGCGAAGGTGAACTCGCGCGCGATCACGGCACGCCAGCCATCGGTGCCGAATCTGATTGGCGCTCGTTCCGTCTTCTCGCTCATAGATCCCCTCCTGTTTGTGTGTAGTCTGTGAGCGAAGTCTTATCGCCGAGCACGGCGCCGCGCCCGACTTGGGCGAAGCGGCCGATATGACACCCGCGCCCGACGATGGCGCCCGAAAGATGCGCTCCTGTGCCGACGCGCGTGTGTGGCCAGATGACCGAATTCTCGATGCGTGCTTTCTCTTCGATGTAGCACCCTTGTCCGAGCACTGAGTTGATGATTTCGACGCCAGATTTGAGCACGCAGTCGTCGGCGATGATCGAACGTGCGTCGATCTCGGCGTTGGTCGCTTCGAACTTGCCGCGCCTTTCTGTGATCTTGATTCGACCGACGCGATCGTTCAGTAGATCATCGTGCGCCTGCCAATAGCGCGCGGGCGTGCCGATGTCGAGCCAGTAGGTGTCTTGCGGGATGTGCGCATAAAAGGGCTCCTCGCGGCGCAACAGGTCGGGAAACAGACCGTACTCGAACGAGTAGTTCTCGCCCGCCGGAATCAGGTCGAGCACGCGCGGCTCCAGCACGTAGGTGCCGGCGTTGATCGTGTTGACGCTCACTTCATCGATGTTCGGTTTCTCGATGAACCGAAGCACGCGTCCTTCCTCGTCCGTTTCCACGAGTCCGTAGGAACTCGGGTTCTCCACCGGCGTCAAGACGATGGTTGCAACGGCCTGTCGTTCGTTGTGCTGGCGGATGACGGCGGCCAGATCAAGATCCGTCAAGATGTCGCCGTTGAGCACCACTGTCTGTTGGCGGATGAAGTCTTCGGCGAATTTGAAAGCACCCGCCGTACCCATCGGTTGTGGTTCGACCGTGTAGCGGAGCTTGACGCCAAAGGATGAACCATCGCCGAGAAGTTGTTCGATCTTCTGCGGCTGGTACGACAGCGACAGCGTGATGTCGGTGATGCCGGCCCGGCGCAACATGTCGATCTGATAGAGCAGAAACGGCCGGTTGCAAATGGGAACAATCGGTTTCGGCGTGTGCACGGTCAAAGGGCGCAAACGCGTCCCTTTGCCGCCTGCGAGAATGAGAGCTTGCATAATCTTCGGCTTGATCAAACGAACTTGAATATGGACTTCGACAGCAAATTCAAAGTCTAACACCCGGCGGGCGTTGCTTTCAAACCGCGCGATTGCAAGCTGATGTGAAACGAGCTGTAGCAGCAGCGATGCGCCCTTTGATCATCGCGGTCGGCGCGCGCCAGCGGCGATCAGTACTGTACGAGGCTCCCTTCGCGTTTGGCGCGCGCAATGGCGCGCGCGAAGACCCACAGGGCGAAGGGAAGAAGCACAGCGAGAAAGGCGCAGAGCGCGAGGAAGGGATCGCGCACTTCCGCGAAGGACCGGCCTTCAATCAGCACGCGCCGGATGCCTTCGAGCCCGTATGTAGGCGGCAGAAGGCGCGATATGACACGGAAGCTTCCCAAAAACTCCGTCGGGAAGAAGACGCCGGAGAAGAGCGCCGCGCCGGTGCCGAGAAAGACGCTGAACGGATCGCCGCGCTTGAAGACCATGGCGAAACTGGCTGAGAGGATGCCGATGGAAGCGAGCACCAGTGTCGTCAAGATCAAGAAGACGAGCGCGAGCAAGAAGCTGCCGCGAAAGCGCACGCCGAAGAGGAACCAGCCGAAGAAGATGTACAGTGACGAGAAGAAGGTCGCCTGCACGAAATCCCATGCTGAACTGGCGATCACCAACGTCGGAATGTTGATCGGCGTCATCAGCAGGCTCTCGAGCGTCCCTTGCGCTTGTTCGGCACGAACGGCATTGGCCAAGCTCGAAAAACTGGTCATGAAGTAGTTGAGCACGGCCAGGCCAGTGATCCACGCCGCCAACGGGTCGCGCCACGCGGCCAGCGGCGTGGCGCTCTGCCCGCCGAAGATCTGCGCGATGAAGAAGAGCGTAGTGACGACTAGCAGGACCGAGAGCACGCGCAGCGCAAAGTCCATGCGATAGCTGACGGTCAGCTGGAAATCGCGCACGACGAAAGCGCGCACGCGACGGAGCAGTAGGATCAAAGTGTTCATCGGCTTATTCTCTCCCGAAACGCGATCAACCAAGGCCATCCGCGCGCGCGGCGAAAGCCAAGCAGTTGTTCAGCGACCGCGCGGTTCGCCATCACGTTCGTAGCTCTCCAGCACATCGAGCAGCGTCGCTCGTTCCGTCCGGCAATCGAGCACAGTCGCGCCGTTGGATTGGAGGACGCGAAGCGCCGCGTCGAGCAATTCGTCTTCCGGCGCGCGTCGGAAGTT
>CAKZOF010000551.1 GCA_937135995.1 uncultured Pyrinomonas sp. | reverse complement strand
TTGCATGGCTGGCAGCCGTTGCCGCTCACCCGATCGCCGCTCCACCCGGCGTTGATGAAAGTGATGCGCTGATCTGGATAGCGCGTGAGCACGTAGTGTTCGATGTATGTGGTGTAAAGTCTCTGTTCGGTGATGCTGTCACCGAAGAAGACGACGCGATCGCCATCGCGCAGCGCGAAATCGCGCGTTTGGGCGTGCGCGGAAGCAACAGCGAAGAGAATCAGCAAAGCAGAGCGAAGGACCGCGGAACACATGTCGCATCCTTTCTTCTCGCTGGCGATATACGAAAACTTCAAGGCGTAAGTTCTAGGACGATGATCGTATCATACTCTTCGGCGCGCTGTGGTGGAAGGCGCAGCAGCAGTTCGCCTGCGCGCTCTTCGTAGCGAATCGGACTGCCATCCCGCAACAGTCGCGCCCTGTTGATGCGTCGGCCGAAAGCAGGCAAGATCAGCGACCCATCGGGCCAGTCGAGCACGTGCACGTAAACCGTGTCGCCCCGCTGCGTCGTCACGCCCCACGGGCGCGGCGCGATGGGGCCGCCGCGCGTGCCGTAGATCGCCTCGCCGTTCTGTTTCAGCCACTGGCCCACTTCGCGCAAGCGGACGACGAACTCCGGTTGAATCTTGCCGTTCGGCATCGGTCCGACGTTGAGTAGAAAGTTGGCGTTGCTGCCTGCCGCCCGCACCAGATAGTGGACGAGCGCGCGCGTGCTTTTGAACCTGTTGTCGGTGAAGTTGTAGCCCCACGAGTTGTTGATCGTGTCGCAGGTTTCAAGCGGCAGAGCGCTCACTTCGGTCGTGTTGAAACCGGCGGTGTTTCTGCCGGGAAGGTCTTTCTCGAACATTTGAAAGTCTTCGCCAGGAAAGGGCGGGCGGTGGTGGTTCGATCCGATGAGCGCCTGCGGTTGCAGGTCGTGAATCAACTTGTAGGTTCTGGCCAAGCGCCAATCCGCATCGGGTTTATCCCACATCCCATCGAACCAGATGCCGCCGACCGCACCGTAATTCGTCAGCAGTTCGCGAAGCTGCGCGTCCATGAAGTCCAGATATCTGTTCCAATCGCCCTGCGATGGCCGCCCCGCATCGTGTCCGGTCGCGCCGCGCGGGTAGTAATCCGGGTGATGCCAGTCGAGTTGCGAGTAGTAGAAGAAGAGTTTGATCCCTTGCTTGTGACATTCGTCGGCGAGCATCTTGAGTACATCCCTTTTGTACGGCGTGCGGTCTATGATGTCCCAATCGGTCACCTGCGAGTCGAACATCGCGAACCCATCGTGATGTTTGCTCGTGATGGTGATGTACCTTGCGCCAGCGGCTTTGGCGAGCGCGACCCACTCGTGCGGATCGAATTCGGTCGGATTGAAGAACTGGGCCAGCTTTTCGTAATCCTGTGCGCGAATACGCCGGTTGTTCATCACCCACTCCCCATCGCCGAGCAGACTGTAGATGCCCCAGTGGATGAAGATGCCGAACTTGGCGTCTTGAAACCAGCGCCGCGCTGCGAGGTTCTCTCGGCTTGGCCGGTAGTCAGTTTGCGCCGCGACATCGAGCGCGAACGCGAACGCCAAGAGCGGAAGCCAGCAACGGCGACGAACGAGCATCGTCCTCTCTCCTTTCGTGAAGGCCGTGCTACGGCGTGGTTCGCAGAATCTGCGGTCGTTCGCGATGCAACTTCAGGATCAGTTCGCCGAAGAGCGTGTTGGCCCAAGCGAACCATGCGCGCGTGAAGCGTTTCGGATCGTTCTTGTGAAAAGACTCGTGCATGAAACCGGTTCCAGCGTGCGTCGTCTTCAACATTCGCAGGCAGCGTTTGATCTCGGCGTCGTCCGCGCTCGTCAACGCCCGCATGATGATGCTCATCGGCCAGATCATCTCCAAGCCGACGTGCGGGCCGCCGATGCCCTCGCCCGCCGCGCCGCGGAAAAAGTATGGGTTATCTTCGCTGAGCACGAAGGCGCGCGTCCGCTTGTACGTCTCATCGTCCAGCGAGCAGCAGCCGAGGTAGGGGAGCGAGAGCAGGCTCGGAACGTTGGCGTCGTCCATGAAGAGGCGGTTGCCCAACCCATCCACTTCGTAGGCGTATATCCGACCATAGTTGAGATGCGGCGCGATGGCGTGTTGACGTGCCGCCTCGGCGATCTCGTCGGCGAGCGTCGCGCACGCGCGAGCGAACTCGGCGTCGGTTAGCTCTGTCGCGAAGATCTCGCCGAGTTGACGCAGCGCGACGACGGCGAACAGGTTCGATGGGATCAGAAAAGGGTAGATGCAAGCATCGTCGGACGGCCTGAAAGCGGAATGGACGAGGCCGCAGGGGCGCGTCGGATTGCCTAAACCGTCGAGCGGCAGCG
>CAKZOF010000550.1 GCA_937135995.1 uncultured Pyrinomonas sp. | reverse complement strand
CTCTCTTGACTTCTTGCGTTCGGGTGGCGTCTTCTACGGCGGTTTCATTGCCGCCGTGCTCACTGGATACTGGCTCGTGAGACGTTACGGGCTGCCGTGGTGGAAGACGGCGGACGCCTTCGCCCCTGCCATCGCGCTCGGTCAGGCCATCGGCAGGCAAGGTTGTTTCGCCGCCGGTTGTTGTTGGGGCAAGCCGACGGGGCTGCCGTGGGGCGTGCGTTTCACCGAACGCGCGCACGAACTGACGGGCGTGCCGACGGACGTGTTTCTCCATCCCACGCAGCTTTACGAATCTTTCGCGACGCTAGCGCTCTTTCTGTTCCTTTTCTGGCGGCATCGCCATAAACGCTTCGACGGGGAGATCATCCTGCTTTACGCAATGTGCTACGCGGCCATCAGGTTCGCGGTCGAGTTCTTCCGCGACGATCCGCGCGGCGACATCGCGGGTTTGACGACGTTGACCGGGCTGTCGACCTCGCAACTCATCAGCCTGATCGTCGGCATCGCTGCCCTCGCGCTTTTCTGGCGTCGGCGGATGAGTTCGAAAGAGATATGAGGTTCGGGTGACAAGCAATGCGAGAGCGCGAAGCCGGTTTCGAAACGGAGACTGAAGCGGCTGAGTTCGACGCAGAGACACGCTCGTTCATCGTCGGAGAAGAAGACCAAGGGAAGCGGCTCGATGTGTTCCTCGCGGCGCGCCTCGCCGATTGGAGTCGCGCGCGCATCAAGCGACTGATCGAGACGGGCGAAGCGTTGGTCGAGGGGCAAGAGGTCAAACCCGCCTATCGGCTGCGCGCAGGCGAACGGGTCGAGATAGAGCTCCCCGAAGTGCGCCCCGTCGATCTTCAACCGGAAGAGATTCCGCTCGACATCGTTTACGAAGACGATGCGTTGGTGGTCATCAACAAGCCTGCCGGGTTGGTTGTGCATCCCGGCGCAGGCGTGCGCTCGGGCACGCTCGCCAACGCGCTCGCCTACCACTTCGCGCAGCTTTCGGCCCGCGGCGGACCGTTGCGCCCCGGCATCGTCCATCGTCTCGATCGTGAGACCTCAGGCTTGATCGTGGTCGCAAAGAACGAAACGGTGCACGAAAAACTCGCCGAACAGTTCCAGTCGCGCGAAGTCTTCAAGTCCTACGTTGCGCTGGTCCACGGGCACGTGGCCGAGGAGTCCGGACGCATAAGCGAGCCCATCGGCCGCCACCCGAGCAAACGCACGCGCATGGCCGTCGTGCGCGACGGTCGGTCAGCGCTGACGCTCTACCGCGTGCGGCGGCGCTTCAAACGATTCACGCTGCTCGACGTGGTGATCAAGACGGGCCGTACCCACCAGATTCGCGTTCACCTGGCGTGGTTGAAACACCCTGTGGTCGGCGACAGCGAGTACGGTCAGGGGCGCGACCGTACCGTGCCAGACTTGCGCCTGCGCGCGTTGGTCGTCGGCCTGCGCCGGCATTTCTTGCACGCCGAACGGCTCGGCTTCGTCCATCCGCGAACGGGTGAGCGGATGGAGTTCGTCGCGCCCCTGCCTGCGGAGTTGGAGAAGTTTTTGACTGATCTTGCACGCGTCGAAAGCGAGTAGGCCTCGGATGTGCGCGTCGAAGATAGAGATTTTCGATCCTTCGCTCGTTCTGCTTATCGGTCCGTCCGGGAGCGGAAAGACGACTTTCGCGCGAACCCATTTTAAGCCGACCGAGGTCGCTTCGTCCGATCACTATCGCGCACTCATCAGCGACGACGAAAACGACCAGCGTGTGACGCACGAAGCGTTCGAACTGCTGCAAGCGGTGGTCGCCAAACGCCTTGCCCACGGCAAGTTGACGGTGATCGATGCGACCAATCTCAAGGCCGAAGCGCGACGTCCACTCCTCTTCATGGC
>CAKZOF010000549.1 GCA_937135995.1 uncultured Pyrinomonas sp. | reverse complement strand
AGTGGGCGACCGCGGCCGGATTGTGTTTGATCGCGCAACGCACACAGGATCGCGAAGCGCGCGCTCTCGCGGCGACGCGCCGCGGCACGACGCGCTTGACGCATCTCGTGTCACGATTTCGTGATCGTTTCAGTGGCATTTTCTGACAAGTTGTTGTATGCTCCCGCGCCAGCGAGCACAAGATGTTGGCCTCAAGATATGGCCGCTTGCGGCGCGAGAGCTACAAAATGAGCGATTTTCGGACGAGGCTCGAAGCGGGGCGAGATTTCAGAGGAGAGGGGATCGACAACGATGATACCGGATGGCCGACAACCGGATAGCGGAATCAATATTTTCATCGATGATGAGCCGCCGCCGACGGGCGCGCGAATCAAGGTCATCGGCGTTGGCGGCGGTGGGTCCAACGCCGTCAACCGCATGATCGAGGCTGGCATCGAGGGGATCGAATTCCTCGTTGCCAACACCGATCTGCAAGCGCTCAAGCGTTCGCGCGCGCCGATCAAGATCCAGCTTGGCAGCAGGTTGACCAAAGGGCTCGGTGCCGGCGCCAACCCGGAGATCGGGCGCAACGCCGCGCTCGAAGACACGGAGAAGATCATCGAGGTGCTGGAAGGGGCCGACATGGTCTTCGTCACTGCCGGTTTGGGCGGCGGCACCGGCACGGGAGCGGCGCCGATCATCGCCAGCTTGGCGACGGAGCTGAACGCGTTGACGGTGGCCGTCGTCACCAAACCCTTCCACTTCGAAGGCAAACGGCGCATGCAGCAGGCCGAACAAGGGTTGCAGGAACTGCGCGGTTGCGTTGATACGGTGATCACGATTCCCAACGAACGGCTGTTGCACACGGTGGATCGCAACGTGTCGCTCACCGATGCCTTCAAGATGGCTGACGACGTGCTGCGCCAAGCGGTGCAGGGCATCAGCGATCTGATCACCGTGCCGGGCTTGATCAACCTCGATTTCGCCGACGTGCGGGCGATCATGGCCGGCATGGGCATGGCGTTGATGGGCGCCGGGCGTGCGCGCGGTGAGAATCGCGCGCTGGAAGCGACGCAGCAGGCGATCTCGTCGCCGCTTCTCGAAGAAGCGACGATTCAAGGGGCCAAGGGCGTGCTCATCAACATCACGGGCGGGCCGGACCTAACGCTCTTCGAGGTGAACGAAGCGGCCTCCAAGATCCGCGAAGAGGCCGACGACGACGCCAACATCATCTTCGGCGCGGTGATCGACGAGAACATGCGCGATGAGATGAAGATCACCGTGATCGCCACGGGCTTCGATAAATCGGCGGCCGATCTGGCTGGCCAGCCACAAGTCGCCGCGCGCTACACGACGCGCGCGGCCGAGGAGCTGCCGCCGCGTTCGTCCATCGGGCAGACGCGCACGGAGGATCTAGACGTGCCGACGTTCATTCGCAAGAAGGCCGATTAGAGGGAGCGCGCCCGCGGTAGAAGACCTCGCCTAGACTTGCAAACGTCGTCGCGGTCATGTAGCATGTGAGCAATTCGAGCTACGTGCTTTCAAATCAATCGCGGGTTGAATATCTCGCCTGAAAACGGCTCGTTCGTGCAAACGGTTGACGCCGTGCACGTCGGGCGAATCGAGCCCGGCGCCGAAAGAGCATGACCGCAGGCAATCCCGCAGCGGAGGTAGAAACGACTGTGAATCGTAAACTGATCAGGCCAAGTCTAGCGGAGATCAAGGAACGTGAAGCCATGCAGCGCGAGCGCGCCGCTGCGCGCAGCGCCGCACAACAGCAACCGAGATCGGCGCCGCCAATGTCGCCGCCAGCCGCTTCGGCTGCTGCTACCGCGCCGGCGATGCCGCAACCTCGCAAGCGCATCCCGCCCGTGGAGACCTTCGCCGAAGTTTTCTACTACAAGAAGCAGATGGATGCGCACACGCCGATGGTGATCGTGCTGCAGGACGGTGAGGAGATCGAAGGAACGATCGAGTGGTACGATCGCGGCGCGATCAAAGTCAATCGCAAGACGGCGCCCAATCTCCTGCTGCTCAAGCACAACATCAAGTACATGTACAAGGCGGAAGAGCGCATCAAGAAGGCTGAACAGAACGGAGAGGGAACGGAAGAGGAAGAGGCGTAACGCAACACTCGCCTCTTCCTTGCCGTCTCTTTATCCCTTCCAGCCTTTTCATCGCCGATGGCAGAGACGCCGCACAACCTCGGTCCCTCGCCCCGACACGTCACTGCAAAAACGCCGCGCGTTGGCATCACCATGGGCGATCCGGCCGGCATCGGCCCGGAAGTGGTACTCAAGGCCGTGGCCGAACCGGACGTTCTGCGCGTTTGCACGCCGGTGATCATCGGCGATGCGCAGTGGCTCGCGCACACCGCGCGCACGCTCGATCTACGATGCGGCTACGACATCATCCGCCGCGACGAGCCCTTGCCGGACGAGTTCATCGGTCCGATCATCTACCATCTCGATAACATCCATGGCCACATCGAATGGGGCGTGGAATCGGCCGAAGCCGGGCGCGCCGCTGGCGAATACATCGAAGCGGCGGTGGAGCTCTGTTCGACGCGCAAGATAGATGCGGTGGCAACGGCGCCGATCAACAAGCGCGCCCTCTTCTTAGGCGGTTACAGTTTTCCGGGCCACACGGAGTTCTTCGCCCATCTGACGGGCACGCGCGAGTACGCCATGGCGTTTGTCGCCGCCAA
>CAKZOF010000548.1 GCA_937135995.1 uncultured Pyrinomonas sp. | reverse complement strand
CGATCTCGAAAACCCGATGCCGAACGACGACGGAAGCGTTGCTCGCCTACTGTCCGAGGACGATCCGCTCCACGTCGCGGTAGATCTCTTCCGGCGTCCGCGTCCCATCCACACGATGCAATCTCCCGGTTGCGGCGTAGTAGTCGAGAAGCGGGCGCGTCTGCTGCTCGTAGGTCTCCAATCGCACGCGCACCTTTTCGGGCACGTCGTCGCTGCGGTGCATTAGTTTGACTTCCGGGTGTCGGTCGCACACCTCGTCCGTTTTGGGCGGCTTGAAATAGATGTTGTAGATCTCGCCGCACACAGGGCAGGTACGCCGTCCGGTCATGCGCTTCTCCAGCACGTCGAACGGCACGTCGATCAACACGGCAACCAGTTCATGCCCCTGTTCTTTGGCCAACGCTTCGAGCATCTCCGCTTGCTTGATGGTGCGCGGAAAACCGTCGAGGATATAGCCGTTGCGACAATCAGGACGATTCGTGCGATCGCGCACGATGCGAATCACCAGATCGTCCGAGATCAACCTCCCCGATGCCTGCACGGCCCGCACTTCGTCGGCCAGCGGCGATTCCTCTTGCGCGATGGCGCGGAACATGTCGCCGGTTGAGATCTGCGGCAACCCGGTTCGGTCCTGCAACAATCTCGCCTGTGTCCCTTTGCCGGCACCCGGCGCCCCCATCAAGACGACGATCTTGGCCATGCTAGAAGAAGACGCTCCTTGCTCCGTCCTTCAGGGCCGACGCCCGCGCATCGGCCTGCGTCCCGGTCCCATGAACCCCTCGTAGTTTCGCATGATCAATTGCGCTTCGACTTGCGCTGCCGTGTCCATGGCGACGCCGACCAAGATCAGCAGCGAGGTTCCGCCGAAGTAGAATTGATAGCCCATGCCGGTCGGAATCCACGACAGGCCTGGTGTCGTGCTGAAGAAAGCATCGAGCGTCTGCCCGATGAACGGCAGACGTCCCACCTTGAATCCGCTCAACATCAACTGCGGGACGAAAGCGACGAACGCAAGATAGATCGCGCCCACCGTGGTCAAACGCGTGACGATGGTGTTCAAGTACTCGGCGGTGCTCTTTCCGGGGCGAATGCCGGGGATGAAGCCGCCGTGCTTGCGCAAATTGTCGGCCACCTCGTCGACGTTGAAAATGATCGTGATGTAGAAGAAGGTGAAGAAAACGATGAGCGAGATGAAGATCAGCTCGTAATAGGGATCGCCGCCGTGAAACTGCTGGAAGAAGCTGTGGATCCGGCTCGACCACGAAGTCGGGTTGTTGGGATCGTAACGGACAAATTGCAGGACGGTTTGCGGCATCGCCAGCACCGACGACGCGAAGATGACCGGAATAACGCCGCCCATGTTGATCTTGATCGGCATGTAGGTCTCTTGGCCGCCGAGCACTTGCCGTCCGATGTGCCGTTTGGCGTAGCTGATCGGTATTTTGCGTCGCGCCGATTCGACGAAGACGATGAACGCGATCAGCGCGATGAGCGCGACAACCATCAGGATGACGCCGACGGTGGCCAGCGTGTCGCCGCTGCGCACGCGCTCGAGCACTTGCGCGACGCCGCGCGGCAGCCCGACGACGATGCCGACGAAGATGAGCAACGAGATGCCGTTGCCGATGCCGCGATCTGTGATCTGCTCGCCCAACCACATGACGAAGATCGTGCCTGTGGTCAGCGTCAAGACGGTGCTCAACAAAAAGCCCCAGCCGGGTTCGCCAACGCCATTGGCCTGCAACCAGCGAGCGACAAAGGTTGTCTGCAGCGCGCACAAGCCGACAGTCAGGTAGCGCGTGTACTGGTTGATCTTCTGCCGTCCGGCCTCGCCCTCTTCTTGCAACTTCTTCAACTGCGGCGAGACCACCGTCATCAACTGCAGGATGATCGAGGCCGTGATGTAGGGCGTCACGCCCAACGCGAAGATCGAGATGGTGCGGAAGTTTCCGCCCGAGAAGAGATCGAGCACGCCGAGCAGCGAGGTGCCGACATCATGCCAGACGCGCTCGAGCTGCTCTTTGTTGATGCCCGGCGCCGTGATGTGCGCGCCGAGGCGATAGATGGCGATCAGCGCCAGCGTGAACACGATCCGCTTGCGCAGATCGGGCACGTTTATCATGTTGCGGATGGCGTTGACGAACCTTTCCATGCTGCTTCACCTTGAAAACTGGCTCGACCGAAGATGGTCTTGCGAGCGATTATGCGCCTTGCTTGCAGCGCGGCGCAACCTCCGAAAAAGGGACGAGGGCGAAACGGCTGCAGGCGCGCATGGCTGGTCAGCGCGCCCGCTGCGTTTCACCCTTGCCGCCGTCGTCAACCTTGTTCGCTCGTTGCGGCGCGCTCGATGATGCTCACCGTGCCGCCTGCTGCCTCGATCTTCTGCCGCGCGCTCGCCGTGAAGCGGTGGGCAACGACACGCAACGGCTTGGTCACCTCACCGTTGCCGAGCACCACCACGTCGCGGCGCGCTTTCTTGATCAAACCTCGCTGGTGCAAGATTTCCGGCGTGATCTCAGCGTTCGGCTCGAAATTTCGCTCCAGCACCGCGAGGCTCACCTCGATCCACTCGCGTTTGAAAGCGTTGGTGAAACCGCGCTTGGGCAAGCGGCGTTGCAGCGGCATCTGCCCGCCCTCGAACCCGCGTTTCATACGATAACCAGAGCGCGATTTCTGCCCTTTGTTGCCGCGCCCGGCCGTTTTGCCGAGGCCTGAACCGGGTCCGCGCCCCAACCGTTTCTTCTTGTGCGTGGCTCCTTCGGGAGCGCGCAAGTTGTTCAACCCAATCGCCATGTCGCTCTACTCCACGATGCGCAATAGGTGCGGCACCTTGGCGACCACGCCGCGCAACGCAGGCGTATCAGGCCGCTCAAGGATCTGGTGCAGTTTGGTAAAGCCCATGCTCCGCACG
>CAKZOF010000547.1 GCA_937135995.1 uncultured Pyrinomonas sp. | reverse complement strand
CGCCAGCGAAACAACCCGCCAGCGTCTCGTTCAGTCACTCGCTCGCCACGTCGAGGAACTCGGCGCTGGCGGCGTCGTGCTCGATTTCGAAGAGGTTCCGTCGTCGGCGCAAGCCGATCTGTTGCGCTTCGTGCGCGCTCTTCACGAAGCTTTCCGCGTGCGCGGATGGATCGTCGCCGAGGCTGTGCCGTTCGACAACCCGGACTGGAACTACCCGGCCTACGGCGCAGCGACCGATTACTTGATGCTGATGGCTTACGACGAACACTGGTCCACTGGTGCGCCCGGCCCGGTCGCCAGCCAAGCGTGGTTCATGCGGACGCTCGCCAAAAGGATGGCGCAGCTCGATGCCGCGCACACTGTGGTCTGCATCGGCAATTACGGTTACGACTGGTCGGGCAAAGAGGCCGCCGACGTCACCTTTCAAGAGGCCGTGCTCGCTGCGCGCGACTCGGAGGCCACGATCGCCTTTGATCGCGCCAGCCTCAATCCGCATTTCAGTTACGAGGAGGAAGACGGTTCAGCGCATACGGTCTGGTTCCTCGATGCGGTGACGGCTTTCAATCAAATGCGCGCCGCCGGCGCCTACCATCCGGCCGGGTTCGCCGTGTGGCGCCTGGGTTCCGAAGACCCGTCGCTGTGGAACATCTTCGGACGAACCAAAGGAGGCGGTGTCGCGGCCGAGGCGCTTCGAACCATCCACTACGGTTACGATATAGACTTCGAGGGAACGGGCGAAATCCTGCAACTGGAGGCCGAACCGCACGACGGGCGACGCCAGCTACAGGTGGACGAAGCGACCGGTTTGGTGACCGACGAAAGTTACGAGGAGATCCCCTCGAGTTACGTCATTCGCCGAACCGGTGATCATCCGGGGCTGGTCGCACTGACCTTTGATGACGGCCCGGATGAGAAGTGGACGCCGCGCATTCTCGACATCCTGCGAGACGAGGGCGTGCGCGCCACCTTCTTCATCATCGGCGAAAACGGGCAAGCCCATCCGGATCTTGTCCGACGCATCGTACAAGAGGGGCACGACATCGGCAATCACACCTACACGCACCCGAATCTGGGCGAAACTCCGCGCCGCCTCACAGAACTCGAACTGACAGCCACCGAGCGACTGATCGAAGCGCTCACGGGGCACGCGACGTTGTTGTTCCGTCCACCCTATTTCGGCGATGCCGAACCGACCACGCCGGACGAGATCGAGCCGATCGCCGTCGCCCAAAGGTTGGGCTACATCACGGTCGGCTTGCGCGTCGATCCCGAAGACTGGAAACTGACCGATGACGATGGGAGGCGACGGACGGCCGATGACATTGTGCGGCAAACGATGCAGGGCGTGTCGTCCACCGATCCAGAGCGGCGCGGGCAAGTGGTCCTGTTGCATGATGGCGGCGGCAATCGCGCGGCCACCGTGCAGGCCTTGCCGGCGATCATCCACGAGCTACGAGCGCGCGGCTATCGTTTCGTCACCGTGTCGGAATTAGCCGGATTGAAGCCAGAGCAAACGATGCCCCCCGTCGCCGAGCGGCACGACCCGTTGGCTTATGCCGACCGCGCGATGTTCGCGTTGTTTGCCATCGGCGGATGGGCACTGCGCTGGCTCTTTGTCCTTGGGATCGTGCTCGGCGTGGGTCGTTTGGTGTTGATCGGCACGCTTGCTGCCGCGCAGCGCTGGCGCGCACGCCGCCGCGAGCGACGGCAAGCCGGTGCCGACTACTGTCCCTTCGTTTCGGTGATCGTGCCGGCTTACAACGAGGAACGGGTGATCGAACGGACGATCGCCAGCTTGCTCGCTTCCGATTACCCGCACTACGAAATCATCGTCGTCGATGACGGCTCCACGGATCGAACCTCTGAGATCGTCGCGGCGAGTTTCGCCGATGAGCCGCGCGTGCGCCTCTTTCGCAAAGAGAACGGTGGCAAGGCCGAAGCGCTCAACTATGGTGTGCATCGCGCGCAGGGCGACATTGTCGTCGCGCTCGATGCTGATACGGTGTTCGCTGCCGGGACGTTGCGTGCGCTCGCGCGTCGCTTCCACGATCCGCACGTGGGGGCCGTTGCGGGCAACGCCAAAGTCGGCAACCGGATCAACATCGTCACGCGCTGGCAAGCGCTCGAATACG
>CAKZOF010000546.1 GCA_937135995.1 uncultured Pyrinomonas sp. | reverse complement strand
GAGATACGCGGAGCGCGCGTTTGGCGCGAGAGTTTGGTCGGTAGAATCTATGGGCTCCACTCCGAACTCCTTGGCGGCAAACGCGGCGAGACGGCGCTCGGCATCTGTGCTGCGCTGCTTCTTCTGCTCGGCGCGACGGGAGTCGTTCTATGGTGGCCCGGCGGTCGCCGCTTGAGCCACGCTTTGCGCATCAACTGGTCCGGCAATCGGAAGCGTGTGGTTTACGACCTGCACAACACCGTCGGATTCTTCGCTTCCGCTTTTTTGATCGTCAGCGCCATCACCGGACTCTACCTCGTCTTCGATGCTCCGTTTGCGCGCGCCATCAACCGTTTGACGGCGAGCGCACCGCGCTCCACTCCGCGCGCGTTGCTTTCGCGTCCTTCTCTCGACGATGTGCTCCGCGCCGCAGATCAAGCGCTGCCTGGCGCGCCGACGACCTACATCGGATGGCCGAAAGATGAGACCGCGCCGTTCGTCGTGCGCAAAAGGTTTCCCGCCGAGCTTCACCCGAACGGCAGGAGTTTCGTCTATGTGGACCAGTACGACGGCGAAGTGCTGTTGGTCGAAAACGCTTTGCGCTCTCCGCTCGGCACGCGCCTCGTCAACCTCTTCTACCCGATTCACATCGGCCTGTGGGGCGGCCTGCCGACGCGCATCCTGCAAGTACTGATCGGACTGACGCCAGCCGTGCTCTTCATCACGGGACTTCTCATGTGGCGCAATCGGACGCGAAAGCGTCGCTCGCCCGTCACGTGATGGGCCGACGTGCGAGGACGAGACTTTTCGCCAGTCTCTCTGTTACACTTTCCGGTCCATATCGCGGACGAGAAAGAGAAGATGGAGCAGACGATCTTCAACGCCGACTCAACTTCGCTCGTGACGAGCCGAACGGGGCCGGACGTCGCCAGCGAGATCGCGCGCCTCGAAGAGCTTCTGGCCGAGAAACGGCGCGAACTGGCTGCGCTGCAGGAAGCGATGCAGGAGTTTCGCGCGCTCTATACGCGCGTGGTCGGAAGCAAACTGGCCGAACTGGCCGAGGTCGAGCACGCCATCCGCGAGGCCGAACGAAAGCTGCTCGGCGAGAGCGAGGAAGAGGAGCCTGAACGGACGGAAGAATCCAGAAGCGTAGCCTCCTCGGTCGAACGGCGACCGGTGCTGCGCCGATTGTTCTGGGCCGTCGCCAAGATGTTCCATCCGGACCATGCTGCCGACCCGCAAGAAGCCCAACGCCGCCACGCGATCATGGCCGAAGCAAGTCGCGCCTACCGCGAAGGCGATGTGGAAAGCCTCAATCTGTTGCTCAACGACGAGAGCTTGCAATCCCACTGCGTCGCTTCGCGCAAACAGGACGAGACACGCGATCCTGCCGCCGTGCTGCTCGATCTCAAAGAGGAACTGATCACGGTGGAATTCGGAATCAAGCGACTCAAACAAGACCCACTCTACCGCGTCAAACTCAAGGTCGAAGAAGCGGCAGAACAAGGGCGCGACGCGTTGGCTGAAATGGCCGACGACCTGTCGCGGCAAATCGCCAAGGCACGCCGGCGCCTATCGCATCTTGTCGCTTAGAGCGCGGGCAGGATTCCCAGCACGACGGACCTCGTTCATCCGCATCACGCGGAAGAGAATGCGTCTGGTGATGCGCCGGAAGAGCGAATCAACGTTCTTCCGCGTGACGCGAAAGAACGACCGGAAGCGTAGGGGGCACTCAAACTTCACCCTCCTATCCTATCTCTCCCAGGCCCGTTAACACTTCTGTTCGGCATCGAGCGGGAATTCAAACTCGCACACTCTCGTCTTCCTCATGAGCGCATGCCATCTCGACCAAATTCTTCTCGGCTTCTGCGTTGGAGACGAAGAACGACCGAAGCCTTCATGACGCATCGCTCATTGTCAGCTTTGGCCTTCAACCTTGGATGGAGCGCGCGGGAAAACGCCCTTTTTGGTCCGGCGCTTTCGTGGCAAATCTTTAGCTTGCGGAAGGCAGCGGAAGCAGCCAAGAAGCGAGGGCACCGGGAGGGGCTTGTTCGTTTACCCGGTGCCTGATGAAGGGGCCTGATGAATTTGACGACCCTCTAGCGATTACGCGCCGCTGGTTGCAGTGCCCGTCGTTGGCTTGGATTTTCGCTCCTCCAATCTGGAT
The DNA here is from genome assembly GCA_937135995.1 of uncultured Pyrinomonas sp. GTDB lineage: Bacteria > Acidobacteriota > Blastocatellia > Pyrinomonadales > Pyrinomonadaceae > Pyrinomonas. The sequence goes on along the minus strand of CAKZOF010000546.1, from coordinate 2,446 downwards.
TTGGAGGTGCGTGCGTGCAACAGATCGGCGACGATCTGTTCGTGCTTCGCCGTTTCGGCGGCGATGTCGTCGAGCAACTCGACCGTCACCGGATCGGTCAACTTGAGCGAGAGGTTCCAAGCATCGTTGACGCCAGTTTGTAGGTCGCCAAGCGCACGCCTCAGTACGGCGAGATCATCGCTCGACTGGAACCAACTCTTCAGCGTCGCCCACGCGCTGCTTCCCGCAGCCTGCAACGACTCTCGCTCCCCGAGTTCGGTCATACGCCGTTCGAGCCTTTCGACGTGGCGCCGTTTGTCGGACGCGATGCGGGCGAAGGTCTCTTTCAGTTCCGTGTCCGAAACCTTCTCGGCGTATTTCTCGAACGCTTCGGTAGCATAGCGCTCGCCCTTGATCGCCGTGTTGATCGCCTCGACGATCTCGCTCTTGCTCGATCCGCCCCACTCTTCGCCGAGCTTCCACCACTCAGCGCGCATGTTGTTCTCGTCCGGCAGCTCGTATCCGCCGACCGTCAGACCCAAGCGCCGCAAGATGGCCGCGGCGAAGATCGGCAGATCGCCCGGTCGTCGTGACGTGATGAGATTGCCATCGACGACCAACGGCCGGTCTTCGTAGTGCGCCCCGGCGTTCTCCATGTCCTTGCGAATGGCGCGAAAACCGGTGGCGCGCCGACCACGCAACAGATCGCCTTCGATCAACACTTGCGGCCCGTGACAGATAGCCGCAACCAACTTCCCTTGCTCGCACGCGCGGCGCACGAAATTGACCGTGTTCATATTGGTGCGCATGCGGTCGGGGGCCATCCCACCCGGGATCACCACCGCGTCGAAATCTTCGGGCAGCGCCTCGGTCGTGGTAGCATCCGCCTCCATGGAGACTTGGCCGTGTTTGCCCGTGTACTTCGTATTGAGCTGCGAGCCAAGCACGGTCACTTTCGCGCCTGCCTTGCGCAATGCGTTGTACGGGATGAGAAACTCTACATCTTCGACGCCGTTTTCGATCAAAATAGCGACACTTCTGCTTGAACCAACCATGTTCTTCACCTCCCTGATTGCAACGGCTCTCGAAACCGTTCGCAAATAGTCCTTCTCTTTTTCCGCTGTGCTATAGCGGGCAAAGCTCGTGCCAAGGGCGAGTCGAGCGTGGCGCAAACGACATCCCGCTTGTCACAGGCGCTATGGCGTAAGCGTTTTCTTATGCCAAGGCGAGTCGGAAGCGCCGCACGGCACCGCCTTGTGCCGGACTTCTCGTCGAAGGCGTTTGATCTTCCCGGGCGATTTGTGGCACGGCGGCCGTTTCGTTGCAACCTTGCTGCCGCTGGGGACGACCGGTCCTCAGGGGGCGGGGCGCAAAAGCCCGCGAAAGATGCCTTGGATGCTGACTTGCGAAGCGGGCAGGCGCAAAGGGGCAAGTTCAGAGTTGGCTGGACGAAGCTCGACCTCTTCGCCGTGCCGGTAGAACCTTTTGAGCGTCGCACGCTCACCTTCTATGAGCGCGACGACGATCTCGCCGTTGTGTGCTTCCGTGCGGTTCTCGATGATCGCGATGTCGCCATCGCAGATATGTTCATCGATCATCGAATCGCCGACGACGCGCAGCGCATAGACGGTTTCGGGACGCGCGTGACCTAGAAGCGAACGCGGAACGGCGATGGTCTGATCTTCGACAATGGCATCAAGCGGGGCGCCCGCGGCGACGCGCCCGAGCAAAGGGATTTCGCACACAGCCTCATCATCTGCCGCTACCACGTTCAGAATAAAGCTCCCATTCTCCCGCCGACGCGAGATGAGGCCGCGCCGTTCAAGCGCATCAATGTGCTTGGCGATGGTCGCTTTGGAAGCGACGCCGAAATGGCGCGCGATCTGCGCATAGGTCGGTTCGTAACCGTGCCGTGCGATGAAGCCGGCGATGTAATCGAGGATCTCTTTCTGCCGCCGCGTGCGTGGTCTCATTCCCTTTCCTCCCCGACGTCGCTGGCGGATTCTAGCCAGTCGCTCGGCGAAGCGTCAAGAAGATGACAACTCCAGCGCCGACTCCCCTTCGCTTGCGCGACGCGCGCGCCGAAACCGAAAAAGCGAAACGCCGAGGCTCCGCCCCGCCTTCGACGGATCGGAGCCCCGACGTGCGGCGTGACTGCCCTTTAGCGTCCGTTCACACAGCAGGCGCTGCCCGTGCAGCAGGCGTTGCCTACCGTGCAGCAGTCATTCGACACCGTCTCGCTTCGCGTCGCGAACGCGAACGAAGAGAGCGCAAGCGCCGCAAACAGCGCGATGGCGGCTATTTGCTTCCTCATGCTGGCACCTCCTTTCTTTCGGGATTGAGCCGCAAAGCGATTTCACGCTTCGGGAGCCGTGCAGCAAGTCCGCTGTCTTGCCGCACCTCTCCAATCCGAAGAGAAATGCGCTTGGCGCTCGTGTGGATCGAAAACTTTGCCGGGATCGCGAAC
>CAKZOF010000545.1 GCA_937135995.1 uncultured Pyrinomonas sp. | reverse complement strand
GGATCGAACATGCAGCGTCAGGCCGTGCCGCTGTTGCGGGCCGAGGCGCCTTACATCGGCACGGGGATGGAACAAGTGACGGCGCGTGATTCCGGCGCCGTGGTGGTGGCGCGACGCGACGGGGTGGTCGATTACGTCGATTCGGAGCGCATCATCGTGCGTGCCGATCACAACGTCGATGGGACGATCTCGCGCGAGGTGACGGCCGACATCTACCGGCTGACCAAGTTCCGTCGTTCGAACCAGAATACCTGCATCAACCAACGGCCGATCGTCCACGTCGGCGAGCGTATCGCCAAAGGGCAGGTGATCGCCGATGGGCCGTGCACCGACCGTGGCGAGCTGGCGCTCGGCCGCAACGTGCTCGTCGCTTTCATGCCGTGGCGCGGCTACAACTTCGAGGATGCCATCCTCGTTTCGGAGCGATTGGTCAAAGACGATTACTACACCTCGATTCACATCGAGGAACTAGAGATCGAAGCACGCGACACCAAGCTCGGCCCCGAGGAGATCACGCGCGACATCCCGAACGTCAGCGAGAGCATGTTGCGCGATCTGGATGAATCGGGGATCATTCGCATCGGCGCCTACGTCAAACCCGATTCCTATCTGGTTGGCAAAGTGACGCCCAAGGGCGAATCGCAATTGACAGCGGAAGAGAAATTGTTGCGCGCCATCTTCGGTGAGAAGGCGAGCGACGTCAAGGACGCGAGCCTGAAGTGCCCGCCGGGAATCGAGGGGACGGTGGTTGACGTTCAAGTCTTCACGCGTAAAGGACAGGAACTCGACAAGCGTTCGCTGGCGATTCAAGCCGAGCAAGAAGCGCGGCTGCGGCGCGACCTCGAGGACGAGATCCGCATCTTGCGCGAACAGCGTGACGAACGCATCTACGAACTATTCGAGGGGCGCAAGCTCGCTGCTGACCTTGTCGTCGACCGCGAGGTGCGTATCCCGAAAGGCGTCACCATCACTCGCGAGATGCTCCGTGGATTGGAGCCCAAGCACCTGCGCAAGGCGCAGCTAGCGAGTTCGCGCATCGACGTCGCCAAAGAGATCAAAGAGTACGAAGAGCGAACCGAGCGTCAGATCGGCATCCTCGAAGACATCTACGAGGAGAAGATGGCCAAATTGAAGCAAGGCGATGAGCTTGCGCCGGGCGTCATCAAGATGGTCAAAGTCTACATCGCCATGAAGCGCAAGCTCTCGGTGGGCGACAAGATGGCCGGACGTCACGGGAACAAGGGCGTGATCGCACGCATCCTGCCGGTGGAGGACATGCCGTACTTGCCGGATGGAACGCCGGTCGACATCGTCCTGAATCCGCTTGGCGTGCCGAGCCGCATGAACGTCGGCCAGATCCTCGAGACGCACTTGGGTTGGGCCGCGCGTGTGCTCGGGCTGCATTTTGCGACGCCGGTCTTCGACGGCGCGACCGAGGCCGAGATCAAGCAGAAGTTACGCGAAGCGGGCGCGCGTTTGCGCGAACTCGGTCTGCCCGCGATGGTCGATCTGACGGGCAAAACGGTGCTCTACGATGGGCTGACGGGCGAGCCGTTCGAACAGAAGGTGACCGTCGGCTACATCTACATGCTGAAGCTATCGCACCTTGTGGACGACAAGATCCACGCCCGTTCGATCGGGCCGTACAGCTTGATCACGCAGCAGCCGCTGGGCGGCAAAGCGCAGTTCGGCGGGCAGCGCTTCGGCGAGATGGAGGTTTGGGCGCTGGAAGCCTACGGCGCGGCGCACATCCTTCAGGAGTTGTTGACGGCGAAATCCGACGATGTCGCCGGGCGCTCGAAGATCTACGAGGCGATCGTCAAGGGCGAGGCCGATTACACGCCGGGCGTGCCCGAATCGTTCAACGTCCTCGTGCGCGAGTTGCAGTCGCTTTGTCTCGACGTCGAGTTGATCAAAAGAGACGGCGAACAGCTTGCCGACAGCGACAGCACCGGGCGTCCTGTCGTCACCAGTGGGAGCATCGAGTGATCGGATGGCGGAGGCGCGATGCCCTCGCGCAAGCGGGTAGAGATCGCGCCTCTGCAAGCAACCAACCCCCGAGACCGTTACTAGGGAGAGATGAACGTGTTCAAGTTTCAGCAGGAGAAGACGCAACTCGGACCGGACTTCGACGCCATTCGCATCAGCCTCGCTTCGCCGGAGAAGGTTCGACAATGGTCGCACGGCGAAGTGACCAAACCGGAGACGATTAACTACCGCACGTTCAAACCGGAACGCGATGGACTTTTCTGCGCGCGCATTTTCGGTCCCGTGACCGACTGGGAATGTTTGTGCGGCAAGTACAAGCGCATGAAGCACCGGGGCGTCATCTGCGATAAATGCGGCGTCGAGGTGACGCAGGCCAAGGTGCGCCGCGAGCGGTTGGGCCATATCGAGTTGGCCAGCCCGTGTTCGCACGTCTGGTTCTTCAAGGGGCTGCCGAGCCGCATCGGCCACTTGCTCGATCTTTCGATGCGCGACCTCGAAAAGGTTCTCTATTTCGAGTCCTACATCGTCATCGATCCGGGCGATGCGCCGGTCAAAGAACGCGAGTTGCTGACCGAAGAACGCTACCGCGAGCTGGTGCGCGATTACCCGGGCAAGTTCACGGCCAAGATGGGGGCCGAAGCGATCAAGGAGTTGCTCGCGCGCGTCGATCTCGAAGCGCTGGCCAAGGACTTGCGCCAGCGGATGAAAGAGGAGCAGTCGCAGCAGAAGAAGCTCAAATACTCCAAGCGGCTCAAGGTCGTGATGTCCTTTTTGAAGTCCGGGAATCGTCCCGAGTGGATGATCCTCGACGTGATCCCGGTGCTGCCGCCCGAGCTTCGTCCGCTGGTGCCGCTCGATGGCGGGCGCTTTGCGACCTCGGACTTGAATGATCTTTACCGGCGCGTGATCAACCGCAACAACCGGTTGAAGAAGTTGATGGAACTGCGCGCGCCCGAAGTGATCGTGCGTAACGAGAAGCGGATGTTGCAAGAAGCGGTCGACGCGCTTTTTGACAACGGCCGGCGCGGGCGCGTGTTGCGCGGCGTCAACAATCGGCCGCTCAAGTCGCTGAGCGATACGCTCAAAGGCAAGCAGGGGCGTTTCCGCCAGAATCTGTTGGGCAAGCGCGTCGATTATTCGGGCCGGTCGGTGATCGTCGTTGGGCCGGAGTTGAAGTTGCACCAGTGCGGTTTGCCGAAGAAGATGGCGCTCGAGCTGTTCAAGCCGTTCATCTACAACCAGCTCGAAAAGCAGGGCTATGCGGCGACGATCAAGCAGGCGCGCGAGATGGTTGATCGTCAAGAGCCGATCGTCTGGGACATCCTTGAAGAGGTGATCCGTGAGCACCCCGTGCTTTTGAACCGTGCGCCGACGCTTCACCGGCTCGGTATCCAGGCGTTTGAACCGGTGCTCGTCGAAGGCAAGGCGATCAAGATCCACCCGTTGGTCTGCACGGCCTTCAACGCTGACTTCGACGGCGACCAGATGGCCGTGCATATCCCGCTCAGCCCGGAAGCGCAGATTGAAGCTTCGGTCTTGATGTTGTCGTCGAACAACATTCTGAG
>CAKZOF010000544.1 GCA_937135995.1 uncultured Pyrinomonas sp. | reverse complement strand
GGATTCGGGTCGGCGTAGTTGATCACGAGCCGTGCGATCATCAACGCAATGATGACCACGATCGCCGCCACCACTCCATAGTTGATCAGCAAGAACAACGCTTCGATGATGAACATGATTTCGCTCCCCGTCATCCTAGCTTGCGCGCCCCGAAGATCGCCGTCCCGATGCGCACCATGGTCGCTCCCTCTTCGATCGCCACCTCGAAATCGTGACTCATGCCCATGGAGAGTTCGCCGCGCCCGTCGCCAAAGAGGCCTTCATCACGAAGACGGTCGCGCCATTCGCGCAACCGTCGAAAGTACGGGCGCACTTGTTGCGCATCCTCGAAAAACGGCGGCAACGTCATCAATCCCACGGGGCGCACTCGCTCGCAACGACGCAACGCTTGTGTGATGCGCGGCAGTTCCGCTTCGCTGGCTCCGGATTTGGTCTCTTCGCCAGCGAGGTTCAACTGAATCAGTACGGGAAGTTCGAGCCGATCCTCTTCGCCGCACAAACGTTCGAGCTTTTCAACCAACTCCGCTGAATCGAGCGAGTGGATACAGTCAAACAGACGCACGGCGCGCCGCGCCTTGTTCGATTGGAGGTGGCCGACTAGGTGCCACTTGACGACCTCGCGGCCGATCTCGCGGATCTTCGCTTCGGCCTCTTGCACCCGATTTTCGCCTAAATGCTCGACGCCGGCCGCAATCGCTCGCCGCACCGCCTCCACCGGGAAGGTCTTGCTGACGGCAATCAACGCGACCTCCGATGGATCTCGCCCGACGCGCGCGCAAGCACACACGATGCGCTTGCGGATGGCTTCCACGCGCGCGCGCATTTCTTCGACCGCCATGCTGGTTTCCACACCAACCGACTATAGCAACCAGATGCGGAGCGTCGCAACCGGACAAAGGACGCGCTTCTCCTCATCGAGAACAAACGTGCGCGGCGCGAACAATCCTCAGGCTACCTGCCGCACGAAGCAGAGCGAAAATCCATTGCGACGCTGCATTACGCGGCGTCGCGCGCGTCGGCTACCTGCGGCACGAGCCGGAGCGAAAATCAATTTCTCTAACCGACCAGCCGAACCTAAAACCACAAGGTGCGATACACCAAATCGTCTAAGCATGCGTCCTTTTCGTGCGCGGCTGGTCCGGTGAGCGTCGTAAGTGCTTGATTCTTCATGGCCATGCAATCTCTCTGGCGACGGCACGCGGATTGTCAGAGCCACCGGGGTAGATCAGGCAGTTCGCAGCTCTCATCTGAGGGCAGAGCGAACACGCTAACCAAACCAACGATTCGGAGCCTCTGAGGAGGGAGTCATGAATAGACGATGGAGCCTTTTCGCATTGCTTCTTTTCACGGCGCTCGCGCTTCCCGCCACGTCTCTGGCGCAAGGCGGTCCGCCGGCGCGTATACGCGAGAAGAAGAACGAAAAGTTCATCAACGGCCACGACGCGCGCGACGGAAGATGGGATGGGCGCGGTCCACGCCGCGACCGACGAGATGATCGAGATGACTACGACGACGATGATGATCGATGGGAACGCGGGCGGCGGCGTCACGACCGCGACCGCGATGGCATCGACGACCGGCGTGAAGTCCGCCGGTACGCCGAATCCGTCGGCTACCGAGAAGGTTACCGGCTCGGTCGCGAAGATCGCTTGAGCGGACGCCGCCCCAGCTATCGCGACAGCAGCATCTACCGTGATGCCACCATCGGCTATCGCAACGAATATGGCGACATAGACCGTTACCGGCGGAGCTTCCGCGAAGGGTTCCGCCGCGGGTACGAAGATGGTTACCGCGAGCGCAGCCCGCGCCGTCGCTACGAAAACATTGGCGACATTTTCGGCGGCATCTTCGGTCGCTAAAGAGCGCTTGACACTTTCGGGCGCACGCACCTAAAATTTTAGGTGCAGTGCGGATGTGGCGGAACTGGTAGACGCGCTGGCCTCAGGAGCCAGTGATGGCAACATCGTGGAGGTTCAAATCCTCTCATCCGCACCAAGTTTTCATCCGGGAGGCGAAGCCTGAAAGGGGCTTCGCCTCTTTCGCGTTTCGATGGGTACGCGCCGGACCCTCCAGTTTGTGCGGTGAGACAAGGGAGACGAAAACGCGGCAAAAGCGATCTCGCACAGCGCATCGAGCGACCCGCTTCGATAGAACCGTAGAGGGGATCTTCAATTCACCGCATTGGACGTCGATTCGAAAGCGCGCGCATCGGCGACGACCAGCGGTTGTTCGTCGAAGAGCATCGAATCGACCAAAGTCTGCACCCAGTAGCGACCCGCCACCGGGAAGGTTACGTTGACGAAGAAGCTGATGTTGTCGGCGAAGCCACCGGGCGCGATTTCGAACCGCGTCGGCTGCGAAACGACGATCGGCTGTTGACGGTCGGGCGAGAGGATACGCACTTCCGAAAGGTGCGCGCCTTCGCCGCGCCAGTGGTTGACGACGGCGAACTTGATGAGCGACACGGGCAGTTGTTGCACCATGATGTTCTGAAAAACGCCCATCAACGAAAGTTTGTTGCCGACCTCCAAGCGCACATCGTCGCACAGAATGGTATAGACTAGCTCCAGCTTTTCATCTCTTTTCAGGCTCACGATCTTCTCCGTTTCTAGCGAATTTGCAGGTTTGCCTGTCCAAAGCGCGGCATCCGCATGACGCTTTGCGCCCAGCCAATGCGCTCGGCGCATTCTAGCCCGAATCGCCCCGCGACGGCACGCGCTCGGCGGCGCGACGACGAAAGGCTCTTGCAGCGATCGCCGGCCCTTTTCAAAGCGACAAACGGACAGATCTTTCAACGCCCGCGCTTCACGCTTCTGGATCGAGCATCTTTCTGAACTCCGCTTCGTCGATGACGCGCACGTTCAGCGCGCGCGCGCGATCGAGCTTCGACCCGGCATCTTCGCCCGCGACGACGAAATCGGTCTTTCGGCTGACGGCCGACGAAACGCGCCCGCCGCGCGCTTCGATCAGCGCCCGCGCCTCGTCACGCGTCATGCTCGTAAGTTTGCCGGTCAAAACGAACTGTTTTCCGGCGAACCTCGCGTCATGAGCGTGAGGCGCGGAAGCCGCATCCATCTCCGTGCGTACGCCTGCCAGCCGCAACCTGTCGCACAGGGCGCGGTTACCTTCGTCAGCGAACCAATCGCGCACGCTCTTGGCCACCGCTGTTCCGACGTCGGGAAGCGCATCGAGTTCTTCCAAGCTGGCGCGCGCCAGACCGGCGAGCGAGCCGAAACGTTGCGCCAGAATCTTCGCCGTTCGCTCGCCGACGTGACGAATGCCGAGCGCGAAGACCAAGCATGCGAGATCCCGCTCTTTGCTCGCCTCGATCTGCGCCAGCAGCTTGGCCCCCGATTTCTCTCCCAACCGATCGAGCGCGGCCAGTTCTTCTAGTTGCAAGCCGTAAAGATCCGCGACGTCGCGCACCATGCGGCGTTGGACCAATTGCTCGGCCACGGCTTCGCCCAACCCTTCGATGCGCATGGCGCGACGCGACGCGAAGTGGAGCAATCGGGCTTTGAGCTGCGCCGGACAATCGGCCGCAATGCAACGCGCG
>CAKZOF010000543.1 GCA_937135995.1 uncultured Pyrinomonas sp. | reverse complement strand
GAGCAGATCAACGCGCTGGTGAAGTACATCCGCCAGGAGATTCAGGGCACGACCGCAGCGAACGCGCGTTGACCGTCTCGAAGAAGCGACTTTGGCCCAAGGCTCAACGCATCGTCTCCGCGTCGCGAACTTTGTTCAAGCTAGCTTCAACGCGGGCCTTGCAAGCATCATCCGCTTTTGTCTCTGGCGGATCCTTTGCGCTTGGCGCAAGTCACTAGGTTGGGGCTACGCTTCTTGGCAGGTCTCTCCGGCCTTGAGGCCAGCAAGCTTTTTGCGCTCCCAGAGATCTTGATGGCGAAACAGATGCCACCAAAGACTCCGGAGTGGGTCTTGAACCGCTCGGGCTGGTCTATAGACAGGCTTACACAGGTCATCCCTGCAAGTCCCCGGCTTGCTGCCGTGGGGTCTATGGACTATCACAGACCTTGGCAACAAAATAGATGAAACAACAGCAGTTCTTCTCTTTCTTCGAAACGGTTTGGCGCTTCCCTCGAAATTGACAGCAGAAGCGATTTGGTTTAGCTTCTTGACGAAAGAGGTGCTCCCTCGGCGCTTTCAGTGGGTGGCTCTTTGGAAGTTTTTCGCGGCGTACCGCAATCGAGCATAGTTCCTTGCATGCACCCGTAGCTCAGTTGGATAGAGCGTCTGACTTCGAATCAGAAGGCCGCAGGTTCGAGTCCTGCCGGGTGCACCAACCAACTCAGAAACTCACGCTCCCTACGGCACTTCACGGGCGGGTAGAGTAAACCGGTGTCAACATGGTGTCAACCGGTCTCGGAGGCGATCGGCAAAGCGGAACTTTTACCACAGAACCAAGCCGAGCAAGAATCGAACGAAACCCGTTCCGAAGACGATCCACGCGGCATTAACGCGGAAACGAAGGAGGATGAAGACACCCAAGGCGGCTAAACTCAAGCCGATCCAAGTATGGATGCCGGCGCGGCCGATGCTCCACGCTGAAGCGACCAACAGGCCGATCACCGCCGGCGTGACGCCGCGTAGAAAGGCTTGCACCTGCCGATTCGACCGAAATCGCCGCAGGCTCGATCCAGCCGCGATCGTCAACAAGAAGGCTGGCAGAAAGACGCTGCACGTCGCGACCAGCGCGCCGAGCAGTCCGGCGACGCGGTAACCGATGAACGTCGCGGAGATCAACACCGGTCCCGGCGTGATCTGCCCGAGCGCCGTCGCATCGGCGAACTCTTGATGAGTCAACCAGTGATGCGTCTCCACCACTTCGACTTCGATCAACGGCAACATCGCCAAGCCGCCGCCGAACGCGACAGCACCAATGCGGAAGAAGACCACCGCCAGCGTCGCCAGCACAGCGAGTTTGGCAAGCAACGGAAGCAGCACCGTCGACCAGCCGAACGCGCGTAGCTTCGACGCCCCCTTCGGCTCATCGGCAGCCTGTAACTCCGAGAGCGGGCTTGTCAAATAACCGCTGATCACGCCATCGCGTTCGTACCGAGCGAGCAACGCGCGCCTCTTTTCGGCCAAGCGGCGAATCCGGCGCCACCGTTGCCAACGCCGTTCCGCGTAGGAGTCGACGTAGATGCCGATCAGCCCGGCAAGCAGCACTACTTCGATCACCGTCGCTTTGAAGAAGATGACGGCGATGCCAGCTCCGAGCGCCAGCCACTGTTGCCATCTTTTGTGAAGAACGTTCTTCCCCATCTGCCAAGCGGTGGCGATGATCAAGGCAACCACCGCCGCGTTGAGGCCGTGAAAAAGCCGATCCGTATCGGGCAACGCGCGAAAATGGCGGTAAAGGATCGCCAGCCCGATCATCATCGCCATCGAAGGCAAAATGAACCCGCTCATGGCGGCAACAGCGCCGCGCCAACCGCGCAAGCGGTAACCGACGTACACAACCACATTGCCGGCGCTGGTTCCGGGCAAGCTCTGGGCCACTGCCACCGCCTCGATGAACTCACGTTCGGTGAACCAACGTCGTCGGTCAACGACCAGCGTCTTGATCTGCGCCAGCACAGCCAAGCCGCCGCCGAAACCGACGGCGCCTATTTTCAGAAACGAGAGGAACAGTCCACCGAGCGTCGCCGTGCGCGACAGCCGTTTGAGTTTTCGCTGACCGCGCCGCACGCGCGTTCCCAAACGGTTGGCCACCTCTCTAGCGGGCCGCGCCTTTTTCCCTTGCGAGCTGTGCGTGCACATCGCGCCAACGTCGCTTTCGCCATCGAACGAGCCGAAACGGCATTGCCTCCACGACCGATGCTGCACGCGCACTAAAGTGCGCATTAATGCGATCTCTTCTCACTGCGTTCGACAAAGCGCCGGATCAACAAGCTGCTGCCGACGACGAACAGCAAGCCGAGAAGCAGCCAAAGCTCGACGCGCTTGATGCGGCCGAGGATCGCTTGGGCGCTGCCGCTCAACACGTAACCGATGCCGGTGAGCAAGATGGACCACATCGTGCAACTTAGCGCGTCGATGAGCGCAAAGCGCCCGAATTGGCGATGATTCGCTCCCCACAGGACCATGGTGATGACGCGCGTTCCGTAGAAAAGCCGGCAGAGCGGCAACTGCCTCCATCCCAAGCGCTTGATGAGGCGTTCGGCGCGTTCGCCCGCTCGTTGGTAAAGCCAGCTTGCGCGAATCCAACCGGCGTTCAATCGCCCCACCCAGTACCACGCGCAGTCGCTCACGAAAGCTCCGGCCGCTGCCGCCAGCGCTGCCGAGGAGAAGCCAATGAAACCGAGGTGTGCCACCATGCCGCCGAGAACGGGCGCGGCGTCCACCTCAACGAGCGCCAGCGCGAACACCGCCAGCGCTCCATAGTTGAGCAGAAAAGCCTCCATGATCCGAACCGCAACGGCTCACAGGCGCTCTGAGGTGATCCGGCGGCGGTGCCGGGGGAGACGGCTCGCGCGTCGCGAGCTTGGCGTACCCGACGCGAACGGTTGCAACGCCGTGCTCGCGACGGCCGACCGCCTTTCGCTTCGCCGCGCGGAAGATTGTTCCGGGCCGCTCAGGGCGGAGCTTCAACCCATAGATTCGAGCGTGCTCGATCGTGATCAATCGTTCTCTTCCGAGCGCCTCAGGGCGGAGCTTCAACCATTCCAACGATTCGATGTCGCTGCGGAGGATGCAACTCGCTCGGGCACCTCAGTACGGAGCTTCAACCGTCGCCTTTCTTTCGAGTTTGCCCCACCCGACCAACGCGCCACCGAGCGCCGTGCGAACCGATTTCAGCATCACGTAGTACATCAACTGGCGATAACCGAAACGCTGCCAAAAAAGCCACCAGAGCAAGCTCCATTGCTCGCGCTTTTCGAGCATGAACGCACAGATGGCCGCCAGCCAGTCCACGGCGAGAAAGAGCGCGTAGTAGAAGAGCGTCTGCTGTAGATCGACGGAAGAGTATTCGTGTCCGTGCGTGAGCCGGTCGAGCGCGGCGGCCACGAGCGCCCACCCCATAACGAGGTCCATGATGGGCGACACGAGCGGGAAGAGGATCTGAAAGATCCAGACGTTGGGCAGCGCGATCCACCCGAGCGTACCGTAACGCAGCAACGCATCGCGATGTTTCCACATGCACTGAAGCGTGCCGAACGACCAACGGAATCGCTGGCGCGCCAGATTGCGCCAAGTGTCCGGTGCCTCGGTCCAAGCGATGGCATCCTCTTCGTAGCCGATCTTGCAGCCGAGACGGCGCACGCGCAGCGTCAGATCTTGATCCTCAGCGAGCGTATCGCTGGAAAAGCCGCCGGCCCTTTCGATCATCTCGCGCCGCCACGCGTCCACCGCGCCGGGCACCACCGTGATGCAATT
>CAKZOF010000542.1 GCA_937135995.1 uncultured Pyrinomonas sp. | reverse complement strand
GCTCAGGGCGCGCTCCAGCAGCTCGCGATCTTCGAAATCGACGGGCACGTAGATTTCGCGCGGTACGTAATCGGTCGAATAGTACTGGGCCAGCACCTCGCTCAAAAAAGACGACGGGTCGAAGCCTTCTTCCGACAGGTCTTCCCAGAAGAATTCGCGCCGCCCGACGACGCGCCCCTCGCGCATGGTGAAAAGCTGCAACGCCAAGCGCGCGCCTTCGCGGTGGTAGCCGAAGATGTCCACGTCGCGGTCGGGCGAGGTCGCCATCTTCTGCTGTTCGGCGAGCGCGAGTACGGTCTTGCGCATGTCGCGGTATTTGGCGGCCAGTTCGAAATTCATCGCCTCGGAAGCCGCGTACATGCGTCGTTCCAGTTCTTCGACCAACTCTTTGTTCTTGCCTTCGAGAAACATGCGCACGTCGCGCACGGCCTCTTGGTACTGTTCGGGCGCACACAATTCCCGGACGCACGGCCCGAGACAGCGCTTGATGTGATATTCGAGACACGGGCGCGGCAATTTGCCGTCGATCTCGATGTCACACGTGCGAAGCTGAAAGGTGCGGTTGACGAGATCGATAGTGCGGCGCGCGAGGCTCGCGGGCAGAAAAGGGCCGAAATAGAGCGCGCCGTCGCGTTCGATGCGGCGCGTGATCATGACGCGCGGGAAAGGTTCGTTAACGGTCAGCTTCAGATGCGGATACTGCTTGTCATCTTTGAGCAGGACGTTGTAGCGCGGCTTGTGGCGCTTGATGAGGTTCGACTCAAGCACCAACGCTTCGACTTCCGTGTCGGTGACGATGAACTCAAGATCGGCAATGCGCCGGACGAGTTCGCGCGTCTTCACGTCGAGCGCGCGATTCGACTGAAAGTAAGATCGCACGCGGTGGCGCAAGTTCTTCGCCTTGCCGACGTAGATGGGACGCCCGTCGGCGTCTTTGTAGATGTAGACGCCCGGCTCGGTCGGCAGCGACTGAAGCTTTTCTTCCAGAGTCATGATCCGTCCGGCGCGCTCGCTCGAACGGGCGCGCTCGCTTTATGATTACCTTCTCAATTGTAGCTAATTCCACAGCCGGGAGCGAACGACCCATGCGCTTTCCGCTCGCGTTGCCCGAAAAGAGGGAGTTCGATTGCGTTGGTTTCGGGCTCAACGCCTTCGACCATCTGATCGTCGCGCCGCAGTATCCGGCTTCCGATACCAAAACGCGCTTTGTCGCCTACGCGCAGTCAGCCGGCGGGCAGACGGCTTCGGCAATGGTCGGGCTGCAGCGTTTAGGGATGCGCACGGCCTATGCCGGGCGCTTCGGCTCCGATGAAGAAGGGCGCAAGGGTCTTCAGTCGCTCGTAGATGAAGGCGTCAACGTGGAGCGAGCCGAGATCATCCAAGGCGCACGCACGCAGCTCGCCTTCATCATCATCGACGCACGCACGGGCGAGCGGACGATCCTCTGGGATCGCGACGAGCGATTGGCTTACGCCGAATGGGAAGCTCCCATCGCGTTTGCTGAACGCGGGCGCATACTCCACTTGGACGCTCACGACCCGCTCGCTTGCGCGCAGGTGGCCCGTGAAGCGCGACGCGCCGGAACGAT
>CAKZOF010000541.1 GCA_937135995.1 uncultured Pyrinomonas sp. | reverse complement strand
GCTCACCCGGGTGCACCCGACGAGGAGCGTTGGAGCGAACCGGTCCCCGTGCGGGGCAGGGAACGGGAGGAGAAAAAGCGTGGCGCACACGGCGATGGTGTGTTAAAGTGTGAAAGCTCGAGCCGTTTGAGAGTTTAAACTGTAAGCAGCCCCGACGACGGACTGAAGCGCAGATGTCAGCCCCGGGTGGGCTTCCCGCGCCCTCCCAAGGAGAGCCTCGACGTGACGCCATCCAGCCCTAAAAAGGCAGAGGAATTGCGCCCCGATCGCCGCTCTGCTTCGGCGCGGCGGAGCGGCACGCGGTCATATCCGGCGCGTCTGGATGCTGTGGCCGACGACCTCGAGAAGATCAACGAGCTGCTCGATTCAGGCCAGTCCAAGGTGGCCGAAGATCTTCTGCGCAACCTCATCAAAGCCGCCGTCGGCGATGAATCCTTGCAAGCGCGCGCGCGGTGTTTGCTCTCCACTGCCCTCGAAATGCAGGGACGCTACCGCGAAGCGCTCGAAGCCGTCCAAGCCTACGAATCGCCAGCGGCGCGCGCCGCACTCGCGCTGGAAGCGAGCGTTGCCGTGCGCGTGCGGCTCGGACTCGCCTATAGCCAGTTAGGGGACCATCCGAAGGCCATCGCATCGTTGCAGGCGACGCTGCGCGAGATCGGCCAAGAGGGGACGGACTATCAACTCGGCCTCGTTTACGCCGCGCTGGCCCGCGTCTATCGCAACATCAACGAGAATCCGATCGCGCGCGATTACGCCGAACGCGCCGTCACCCATTTTCGCCGCGTCGGCGATTGGCGCGAACTAGCCAACGTCTACCTCGGGCTGGCCGTCTCCGAGTCTTTCGAGGGGAACTACGAGGCCTCGCTGGAGAGCTTTCAGCATGCGCTCGACATCATCGGCGACCGTCCGGCGCTCTTTACGCTCGGCAAGATCTACGCCAACATGGCCGGCGCGTATTGGTTTCTCCGCCGCCCACAAGACGGCATCCGCTGTCTTGAAAAAGCCATCGACTACTATGAACGCACCGAACACAAGGCCAACGCCGCCCTCGGATACAACAACCTCGGCATCAACCTGATCTTGGTCGGCGATTGGCAACGGGCGCAAGAGGCGCTCGAGCGAGCGTTGGAATTAGCTTCGAGCACCGATCGCCACATCGCCCAAGTGCCGATGATCTTGGATTCGCTCGGCGAATTGGCGACGCTGCGCGGCGACATAGAGCAGGCACGCACTTACCTTGAACGCGCCGTTCAACTGGCGGCTGAGCACGAGAACAAGTGGTACTTGGGGCAAGCGCGCCGGACGCTCGGTCGCCTCTATCTGGCGATGGGGCGGGCGCGTTTAGCCATCGAGCAGGGCGAAATCGCGCTGCACATCGCCGAGAGCATCGGCGACCGGCAGGCCATGCGCGATGCGCATCTGCTTTTGGCCGAAGCCCATCTCGACTGCGGCGACGCCAACAACTGCCGGCGCCATCTGCAGACGGTGGTCGAATCGACGAGCAACAAGTTCACAGAACTGGCCAACATCGGCGAAGCGCAGCGCATTCATGGCATCTTGGCGCTGTCGCAAGCCGATCACGCGCTCGCGGCGCACCACTTCGGGCGCAGCGTGTCGATCTTCGAGATGCTCGGCGATCGCTACCGCAGCGCCGTGGCCCACTACTGGCTCGGACGTACGTACGTCGTCAATCATCCCGAAAAGGCCGTCGAGCACCTGTCTTTGGCCGCCGAAGTCTTCCGCGCGCTGGGCGCCAAGCCCTACCTTGTGCGCGCCGAAGAGGCGCTGCGCGGGCTGGGCCACATGACGGTGGAGGCCAAGCCCGAGCCGGCCACGCTCTCGCAAATTCTCACCTTGCGTCTCGCCGAGGCTGTGGCCTCGCGCGAACTGCTGCTGCGCGAACTGGCCGCCGTCGTCTATCAAGAGACCGATTGTCGCTACGCCATCTTGCTCGAACCGGATCGCGAGAGCAAAGAGTTCTATCACGTCGCCGCCGCGCAGGCGAGTCATCACGATCTGCCGACCAGCATCGCTGCCGAATGGAACCGCAAGACCCACGACGAGCGCGAAGCGTGGCTGGAAAAGGAGGGCATCTCGGTCTTCGACCTGCGCCCAACGCACGCGCCGCCGGCCAAGCTGCTCGTCTCCCCTCCGATCGCCGACACGTTGCCGAGCGGCGTTTCGCTCCAACCCCTGCTGCGCGTCGTCGAACTCGGTTTGGATGTCTGCTGGTTGCGCGACCGGACGCACGGCGACGGCAGTTCGTCGCCCGCAGTGCCGCTTTCGGACCAGAGCCTGATGCCGGGTTTCATCCACTCCAGTCCGGCTATGACCAAGCTCGTCGAGGAAGTGCACAAGATTCGCTCTTCGGACGTCACCGTCTTGATCACGGGCGAGTCGGGCACGGGCAAAGAGTTGGTTGCGCGCGCCATTCACCACCTTTCATCGCGCCGCGCCAAGATCTTCGTCCCTTTCAACTGCACGGCAGTTCCCAAAGAGCTGGCCGAAGCCTACCTGTTCGGTTACCGGCGTGGCAGCTTCACTGGTGCCGTCGCCGACTCGGCCGGCGTGATCCGCACCGCTGCCGGCGGCACGCTCTTTCTCGACGAGGTCGGCGATCTGCCGCTCGACGTGCAACCCAAACTCTTGCGCTTCCTCCAAGAAGGCGAAATCCAACCGCTCGGCGAGCAACGTCCCATCAAGATCGACGTGCGCATCATCGCCGCCACCAACACCGATCTCGAGAAGCTAGTGGCCGACGGCCGTTTCCGCGAAGACCTTTACTATCGGCTGAACGTCATACGCTTGCGCGTCCCGCCGCTGCGCGAACGCCGTTCCGAAATCCCGGCCATCGTTACCTACTACCTGACCCACTACTCGGCGCGTTTCGGTCGGCGCGACATCCAGATTACGCCGCAAGCCCTCGATCTGCTGATCGTCTATGATTGGCCCGGCAACGTCCGCCAGCTCTGCAATGAAATCCAACGCATCGTCGCCCGCGCCGAAGACGGAGCGGTGATTACGCCCGATCACCTTTCGCCCGAAGTGCGGCGCATGGCTGCGCACGCCTCTTCACCACAAACGATCAAACTCGCCCCGCCGGCGCAGGGCACGACGCTGGCCGATGCGCTCTCCGTGGTCGAGCGGCAAATGATCGTCGAAGCGTTGCGCCGCCATCGCGGCAACATCTCG
>CAKZOF010000540.1 GCA_937135995.1 uncultured Pyrinomonas sp. | reverse complement strand
ATGAAGAGAAAGAGCGAGGCGAGCGAGCCGATGGTGTAAGGCATCAAGCGTGGGCGCAACCAGTCGGCAAGACGCACGCTCAGCGGGCGCGGCGGCGCTTGGCGCCGTGCGGCGCGCTCGATGGCGAGCGCTTGGTTGATGCTGCGTGCAAGATCGGGCGGCGGCGCGGGCCGACGCATGGTTCGCAGCCCACGCAAGATGGTTTGCAGTTCGGCCAGATGGGCGCGGCAGACGGGACACTCCGCAAGATGGATCTCCACTGCGACGAGCGTCTCCGACGAGAGCCCGTCATCAAAATAGAGAGGTAAGTGTTGCTGCGCCTCTTCGCAAATCATCTTCGCGTGCCGTCAGGAAGCGAATGGCTGACCGACCCCGGCTGCTCCTCCAAGGAACATGCGTGACCGAAACAGCGACCTGCAGTTATCGGCAATCACGGACGGAAGAACGGGTGTTGCTGGCCGCGTTGTCAAACCCGACCGGGTTGCCGCTTCGGTTTGCTTCGGCGTCCTGCTCCCTGACCCACTGGCACCGGGTTTGTTGGTCTAGCCGGGGCAGGTCAACCATTCGCCTTCCTCATGTGAAAGAACTTTCGAGTCGGCGACGTAGCTCGGCGCGCCCACGCGCCAACCGCGACTTGACGGTTCCGAGGCTGATCTCGAGCGTGGCGGCGATCTCTTCGTAACTGAGCCCCTCGATGTCGCGCAGCACGACGACTTCGCGAAAAGGCTCGGCGAGCGCGTGCAATGCCGCGTGCAAAGCTTGTTCGCGCTCGCGTTGCAGCGCCGTCTGCTCGGGATCGCCAGCGGCCACGGGAATGCCGCTTTCGCCGGGCGCGTCGAGCGAAACGGTCTCATCGCGCCGGCGGCGACGCCACCATCGACGCCGGTTGCGCGCTTGGTTGACGGCGATGCGGTAGAGCCACGTGCGCAGGCTCGCCTCACCGCGAAACGTCGCGATCGCGCGGAACGCTTGCAGAAACGTCTCTTGCGTCAGATCGCGCGCCTCTTCCGCGTCGTCCACCAGACGATGCAAGAGCGCGTAGATGCCGTTCGCATAGGTGACGACCAGCCGGTCGAATGCCGCTGCGTCGCCCTCGCGCAAACTTTCAAGGAACCGCGCATCGGCGTCGCCGCGCGCTTGCTCGGAGGCGGCAGCGATCTCGTTGAGTTCAACGTGTCCGCCAAGGACGATCGGCTCACCGACGCTCACCCACCACCTCCAGCGCTCGCTTGCCACGCGATGGGCGCGCTCTTCCCCTGTCGCCACATTAGACACCGACAAGCTCGGTTTTGTTCCCACGTATTCAGCATACGATCCAACCACATCGACGCCGCTCGCTCTCCCGTTGATTCAACCAAACAACATTCTTCGGTCCCGGCAAATCGCCGGTCCGTCCTGATTGCACGCTGGCGATCAGGATTCATCGGTCGGGCTATAAGTTTAGTTGATGACGGCAGAGTGCGCGTTGCCGCTTTCGGGCGCAGCGGAGAGTAGCACGCGCGTTGCGACGGGTCAATTCGCCACGCGCCATCTTCCGCGCGCGTTCAAGGGCGCTTGACACGGGTCAGGACGCGTCGCTAGATTCGTCTTTTCAACAAAATCCGCAACCAAGGAACTTTCGACGTGGCTGGATACAAGCAACGCGCGCGCCAACTCAAACACGACGCTTTTCGCGACACCACGGTCGGCCTGTTCGAGCGGCTCGGCGACCGCTTGGAGGGCAAGGGGCGCACCATTCTCTATGCGCTCGGCGGCCTCATCCTTGCGGGGCTACTCGTCGGCGCTTGGTCGTGGTGGAGCGGACGGCGGGCGAGTCAAGCGCAACGCGCCCTCGGCGAGGCCATTCGCATCGCGCAAGCGCCGGTCGGGGCTGAAGCCGCCGCCGTGCCCAGCGGCCCGAAGTTCTCTTCTAAGCGCGAACGGGCCGAACGGGCTGTGGAGGCTTTTCAAAAGGTCGCCGCGCAGTACGGCAATCCCTACCGGGACAAGGCGCGCTATCTGGCCGCTGTCACGCTGCTCGAAACGGATCGCGCGCGTGGCATCAGCGAGCTGGAAGCGCTCACCAAAGACGGCAGCGCCGACGTCGCCGCTTGGGCCAAATTCGCGTTGGCGCAAGCGCGCGAGGCCAACGGCGAACTTGATGCGGCGCTGGCGCTTTACCGCGAGCTTGCGAGTGCACGCGACCCGGTCGTGCCGATCGACGACGTGAAGCTGCGCATGGCTGAAGT
>CAKZOF010000539.1 GCA_937135995.1 uncultured Pyrinomonas sp. | reverse complement strand
ATAAGTGCCAGTCACATCGCCCGTAGCACGCGCTTCGACGCGCAGGATCAACCTCTCTTCGCGTCGTAGAAAGACCGTTTTCGAAACGCGCGTCGCTCCGCTGGCGACGTAGAGCGGGATTTTGACGAGCGGGCGAAGTCCATCAGCGATGTAAAGATCCACATCGCCTTCGAGTCCGGCGGATTCGACCGTGATCTCCAGTTCGCCAGGCAGCCCGCGTAAGAGGTAGAAGTGGCGCGTCAAACGGGCGTCGCCCGGTTCGCGCGGCGCGATGCTGCCGTCGATCTCGTCGGTTCGAACCGGAGTCGGAGCGGCGGCGTCGCTCGATTGAGCCAGCGCGACTGCCCCATAGCAAAGTTGAAGCGCAACGAAGAGCGCCACAGGCAGTAGCGAGCGCCACACGCTCAGCAAGAGATCGGTTTGACGTGTCGGAAGCATCGCGAAGTCACCAAATCATACGGCGCCGGGTGCCCCCGCCGGCGAGCATGGGACCATGTTTGCTGTTGAGACAGTGCGAGACTCTCCTCGGCGCCCGTCTCGAAATCGCGACCGCGCACGAAGGCGATCAGCGGAGCGCGACGACGAGGCGAACCTCCATCTTTCGCGCTGCCGACGCGCCAGCGCCACCCGAAGCCTCACACTACTTCAAAAACGAACGCACAGGCAAGAGGGACTCCAACGGTCGCATCAGCCCGTCTTCTTCAAGAGGGGCAGCGCCGCAGTTTTTACCAGTTTTGAACCGCCAGCGAAGACATCACAGAGGGCCGCCAGTGGATCAACTTCACATTCAACTTCAACGTGCCAGGAAAGCAGCGCAGAGAACCATCGGCGGATTGACATGAACCTTTGAATTGCAGAGGAGCGTCCGCGAGATACAACATCTCCACGCAGTGCCTCGAAATCCAGCGCACATGAACCTTTGAATTGCAGAGGAGCGTCTACGAGAGGTCGTCTTGAAATGCCGAAGATTGAGGGATGCGCTGAATAGGGACAACTCCGTGGAAGCCTTCGCGCTGGGTGCTCCAGATGTTTGGTTTTTTGCCGTTCAATTTGATCAGTGAGTTGACACTCCCACGGCCCGCAAGCGCGTGGGATTCACGCGCCTCACCGCTGCACCCGGTACGGGCGTCACGCACAGGTGTCACGCTATTTCAACCGTCTGCTTGTGCGGCGCTTCTCGCGTGTGCCCCACGGTACACAGTAGATGCCGACAAGATCCACGCTGTCTAAATTCAATGTTCTGCTTCGGAGCAGGTGGAAGGGGCCATGCGTCCCAGGGCTAAAGCCGCTCTCGTTTCATCGCTCCCACGCCCCGTTTTTAGTAAGGATGTTTTTGCCTCAGAGGTTCGGGTTCTCGCAACTTAATCGGAAGTTTTACTGGCTTTTAGTGCGCTGGGAAGCAGTGAACCGACCGACGCACACCGTGCCCCCGCGTCCTTCATTTCAGCTTGATTTGCGCGCTTCTCGCTACTGCTCCCTTCAACAGCCTTCTTGTTAGTTCCTCGAATCTCACTTTTTTCTCACCAAATCCTTGAAGTTTTGTCGCCAAAACCGCCGCGTGCCCGAAGCCTCTCCGTAGGTGGTTGACTCCGGTAGGGTTGTCTCCTTGCCCCGCTTCTCGTGCGCTCGCTTTCGAAGAGGAAACATTTTCTGCAAACCGCCGATAACGTAGAAGCACTTTTCAAGAAGGCGAGGTGTGCGGCCATCACCGCCCGCCTCGCCTTCTCGTTTTGTCTGGGAGGATGAATCATGACGTGGCGTATCAACAGTGAATTCAACAGTGGAGCATCGTCGTTAGCCTTTCCTTCACCTGTGCCTGTCAGCGAACAAGTCGCCGAGCCGCAGCCCACCGCGCAGCAGGCTAGTTTGCCACCCGTGCCGGCGCACGTCAGCTTGGTGGCCATCGGCTGCCACAGCGAGCGGCAGTTGGCCGTGGCTTGCTACAAGGCGGCAGCGGCACGTGCCGGCATTGCCGACGAGCAGGCGCAGTGGGCGTTTGCGACGCAGATGGTGGCGCGCACCAACGGGCAGTTGAAGCTGCTGCGCAGCGGGGCGGAGGTGGACGATCAGACGGTGCGCGCGCGCTTGCGCGGGCAACCGGTGGAGTTTGTCTTGAACGAGGCGGAGCGTGCGGCGCTGGCGGTCTATCGGGAGCAGTATGTGGCGCGTGGCGGGCGTGTGGCGACGGTCACAGGGCGGTTGACGGTGGATGTGCGGCAGGGGGCGTTGCGCACCAACTACAGCGCGCGGCAGGGGATCGACGCCAGCCAGTATTGGCGTGCCCGCCTCGAGCAGCGACTGGGCGAGCAGCCATCGGCGCTGCGTGCAGGGACGGAGTTCGTGGCAGAGCGGGCCGGGGTGGCGCCTGCGTCAGCACGTCCACAGGAGCGGCCAGTGGGGCAGTGGAGCGTGGGCGAGCGGCTGGCGTATGCGGTGCGGGAGGCGGCCAGTCGGCTAGGGCCGGAGGTGGGGGCGAAACTCAAGGCGTTGGCGACGCCAGAGAACATTACGTTGATGGTGGGGACGCTGGTGGCGCTGGCGGCGACGCAAGGGGTGCCGGTGGTGAATGTGGTGGTGGACGCCGTGGTGGTTGGGATGAGCCTGCACGCGCTGGGGCAGGATGTGGTGGAAGTGGTGAGCGATCTGGTGGGATTTGCGAGCAAGGTGCTGGGCGCGCAGAGCGAGGAGGATTTGCAAGCAGCTGGTGAGCATCTAGCGCGGGCGGTGGCGGTTGTGGGAGTGGACACGGTGGCGGCGGTGTTGGTGCATCGGACGGTGAAGGTGGTGCGTGGCGGCGCGGAGCCACCGAGCGGGGCGGTGGAG
>CAKZOF010000538.1 GCA_937135995.1 uncultured Pyrinomonas sp. | reverse complement strand
GTGCTGAACGCTCCTAGATCCGTCACCGTGGCGCGCTGGCGCGGATGGTCATCTCGGTGCCGCTCATCAACTCCAAGTGCTCGCGCCCCTGAACGTAGACCGAGCCAGCACCAGCTCCGGCGCCGAGAATCGCGCCGATGGCCGCCCCCTTGCCGCCGCCAGCAATCGCGCCGATGATTGCGCCGACGGCGGTGCCGATCGCCGCTCGCTCGACGGTACGCTGCGTCTGGCTGTCCTTCTCTTTGACAGCACCCTCGTTATCGACTTGCGCTTCTTCTTGGCCCACCGGACGGATCTTCTCGATGATTCCGGCAAAGCGGTAAGTACGCCCATCGCGCAGCCTGATGCGCTCGAAGTTGAGCGTCATCTCGGCGCGTCCCGTGATGCGTCCCGGAGGATTGACGCGCGACACGTAACCTTCAATCACCGCGTCGCGATACGCCGACGGCTCGCGCACGGTCATCGTGAAGCGGTCGCCCTCGCGCGTTTGTTGCGTCGAAAGGTTGGTGTTGAGCATGGCGACGATGGTCGTTCCATCCGGGATGATGAAATCGCGCGGCACGCTTCCTCCGGCATACGCGGGCGTGCTCTGCGCCCCTTGGTAGATGTTCCACTGCGCGACGTTGGACGTACGGTCATAAATGCTTTCAAGCGTTAGATACTGATTCAAACGGCTCGAATATATGCGCCGCACGACGCGCAATTGTTCGCCGTTGCCGAGCGGATCGAAGACAACGTTGAAATTGTTTTCGCGCTCGCCCGTGGAGTTGATCTCCAAACGGTCTCCGTTGAAGCCAGCGCGCAAACGCACAACGCTCCCTTCATCGGTGCGCTCCGTCCGCTCGACGCCATCGGCCTCGAACGTCACCTGCGGCGAGCGCGTCGAAGCGATCGTGACGGTACGCCCACGCCGTTCGATAGCCAATCTCTCGGGCGGATCGAGACGCGCGAGCAGTTCGTTGTAGACCGCTTGCCGCTCGTTGGCCGACAAACGACGAGTGGCTTGATCAACGACATCGCGTGGATTCTGGCTGCGTGCTGCGTCGAGCTGGTAAGTCCCTGTCAGCTTGGTGTCAGCGCCGACGTTGCCGAAGCTCGGACTCGCGCTGGCGTAAGCGCTCCACCGCCAGCGTATCCCGTAAGCGCGAGCTAGTTGATCAAGATCCGCGCGCAGACTGCGCCAGTCGCCCTCGGCACGCACGCTAAGACGATTGCGCTGCATGAAAGCGTCGATGCGCGCCGCACGATCGAGCACCGCTTCGGCATCGGCACGCGTCGAGGTGCGGTTCTCGAAGCGCTCCCGCAGCTGCACCACTGCATCCTCGAAATCCCGCATGAAACCGTTGATCTCGTTCTCCGACGCAGTCCCGTTCAATCGATTGCGCTCCAACGCCTCATTGAGGCTGCCGCGGAACCGGTCGGTGTTGGTCTCGATGCGGCGCAACAACTGCCTCATTTGCGCATCGGTCAACCGATACGGGCGGCGCCCCTGTGCCAGCGCTGGTGAAAAACTCAACAAGGTCAACGCCAAGATCATGGTGATCGAGGCGCACTGTCTAGCTACGCTCGTCATCTTCCCCTCCAATAGTCCTGATTTAGTACTGAACTTGCCCTTGTGCGTCACGAAATTAATAGACGGCAATCCTCATGCCAGAGATGGCGCACGCCTTGTTCGGAACGAATAAAACATTAATCGGCGCACGATGCCCAGCGATGCTGGTCGTGGGGATTCGGCCCGAGCGAAGCAGAAGCGAGAAAAAGAGAGTGCGGATTTCGGTCATCCGGCGCAGCAAATCGTCGAGGCGTAAGGCAAAAGCTTTGGCTGCGAGTTTTCAACGCAAACGAGGGCTGTTCCGACAGTGGCGTCGAATCCTTTGATCAGCCAATCGAGCTTGCCACTTGGCGCAAGCGATGCCTGACGCTCGCAACGATCATGCGATGACAGATTGTCGTCTGCTGCACAGCAGGAGCTTTGCCGCAAACGCCCACCTTCGGCATTCACTAGATGCCTTTTTGCCAGCAAGGCTTTGCGGTTTCACACGCCGCTCCTCTCGCGAGCGACCGAAAGCAGCGTTCGCCGCTGACGCGGTCACGCTTGCGCCAGCAGATTTCAAAAGCTACTACTTCCACCGAGACTCCAGAACGACTCGAACAGTCCCTTGCCAGAAAGAGCTTCACGGGGTCAAACGCTGCATGGTCACCGTGACGATCGGCTCGTCGCCAGCCGTGCGGCTGTAGGAGACCCAGTAGCCGGCCTTGGGATAACGGATCATGAGATAAGCGGAACCATCGGCACGCGCTTGAACCTCTGTTCCGAGCACCGCTTTGGCCGACGGCGCGTTGCTGTCGCGCCCTGTATAGATGACGGCGATAGCCATCACTTTTTTGGCGTCGTCGTAGTAGATTTGCGCCGTCTCGTTGTCGGAGAATTGATACAGGTCCAGACGGTCGCCCTTCTCTTTCGGGGTGCCCAGTTTCTGGCGCACTTCGCTGGCGGTCATGCCGATCTTGACGCCGCGATACTCGCGGAGCACAGGATCTTCCGCCTGCCTCTCCTCGAAAGAAGCGGTGGCGCCTTGAGCTTGTGCGCTGATCGCGCACAGCAGAACAACGAGCAGAGCCGGCGACAAACGACCGATGACGGATAGCTTAAAGATGCATGACATCGTTCAGCCTCCTTTTACCTCGATTGTCGGTGATTCGACCCGGCTTGACTTCGGCATTCATTTTACCTCGCGGCTTCCAGCGAGAACAAGATCTTTCTCAACGGTTCGCCGCTCGCTCCAATGTGCTACTTGCTCGAACGCGGACTCGACCATCGAGAGGCGAAACGAAAGATCGAAGCGCAGCGTTTGTGTTATCCTCGGAGTGAGGGTCATCAGGATCACCGCAAGGAGGACATCATGAGCGACGAAAGAGATCGAGCCACCGTGCACGCAGTGGGCGACGGATTCTTCATCGGCATCACGCCGAGCGGCCACGCGCAGGTGCTTGACACCAACGGCACGCGCCGTGCTGCTGCTTCGCCGATGGAACTGCTGTTGATCGCGCTCGGCGCGTGCACGGCCGTGGACGTTGCGGAGATACTCCGCAAGAAGCGCGAGCGAGTGAGCAGTTATCGCGTCGAGATCCGCGGCACGAGGCGCGACGAACACCCGCGCCACTACGTTCGCATGGAGGTGCGCCACTTCGTACGCGGGCGCAATGTTTCGCCTCGCTCGGTGGAGCAAGCCATCCAACTCTCTGAAGAAAAGTATTGCAGCGTTGCGGCCACGCTTCGCCCGACGGTGGAGATCGTCTCCACCTACGAAATCGAAGAAGAGACGAGCGCCGAGACGTAGTCGCGTGACCGGCGCACTGGGCAATCTCGAGGATTCTTCGGGACGACTGATGGTAGTCGCGCAACCGGGGCGATGACTGTCACGCGCAAGACGAGCGCGTCGAACTCGCATGCCGGTCGCTGCTGTGTCGCGATAGGCCACCTGTGCAAATGCCGCCTGCCAAGATTCGGCGCTTCTGCTACAATGGCCCTCCCGTGATGGGGAGTTCGATTTCGCACCGAGGAGGAACCTTGAACAATGGCCGATGAAAAAGAGGTGAAACGCTGCGCGCATCCGGGATGCGGATGCCCAGCAGACGAAGACAGCGACTACTGCAGCGCGTACTGCGAAGGCGCAGGCGACACGGCGGAGATCGATTGCGAGTGTGGCTGTCCGACATGCCACTAGCAGCATCAAAATAACCGGCTGCCGGTTCGCTCTCCCGACCGGCAGCCGCAAACCGAAAAGCGCGCCGAGGCGGGCGCGATGCTCACCTGCGGAAAGCGACGAGATGACGATGAGATGGCCGCTCCAACTTTGCTTGATCTTTCTGCTCGCCCTCGCTCTCGACCGCGCCTGCCAAGGCAACGAAATGGGCGCGCCATCCGCTCCGCCCACGGCGGAAGCGAGCGCCGAGGACGCCCAAGGAGACGAGGCGCTCGCCGCGGCACGCCGACTCGATCGGCTCGCCCGCAACGCCGACGGCACTTTGCGTCCGCTCCCTCCCGAAGAGCATATGCGTCGCGCCGCGATCTACTTCGCCAATCGAGCTTTCGATGAGGCGCGCGAGCACTGGCAAACGCTGATCACGCGCTACCCGAACGATGCCAACGTTCCGGCGGCGCTGTTCGGCATCGGGCGCGCTTTCTACCAAGAACGACGTTACGGAGAAGCGCTTCCCTTCTTCGAGCGCGTTGGGCGCGAGTATCCACACACGCGCGAAGGGCGCGACGGGTTCTATTTCGTTGCGCCGACGCTGCTGCGCATGGGACGGGCTGCCGAGGCAGCGCTGCGCTACCAAGCTTACATCGAGCGCTTTCCCGATGGGGAGCGGATCAGCGACGCCTACCTGAACGCGATTGATACGTGGCGCGAGGCGGGCAGGATCGATGAAGCCTTGCGTTGGATCGAGCGCACGCGCCAGCGATTCGCCGACGCGCCGACGACGCAAGCCGCGCTGTTTGCGCACCTGAGGCTGGAGACGGCGCGCGCCAACTGGGCCAGCGCGGCACGCCTTGCCGAAACGCTCGCCCGCGCGCCGCTCACGGCGACCATGACCAACGCCGCTGAGATCTCTTACCTACGCGCTTACAGTCTGGAAAGGCTTGGACGGACGGCGGAAGCGGCGCGCATTTACCAATCGATCGCCGACGCCCCCAGTTCCTACTACGGATGGCTGGCGACGCAGAGGTTGGAGAGGTTGGGCAGAGACGCCCGCCGCGCCGCTGCTGTCCGCGACGAGCGCGTGCGCCGCGAGATCAAAGCGGCAGCCGCAAACTACCCCGTGCCCTACCGCGAAACCATTCTGCGCGCCGTGCAAGGGCGCGATCTAGACCCGCGGCTTGTGCTCGCCATCATGAGGCAAGAGAGCGAGTTTCGACCGCAGGCGCGGTCGCGCGCAGCGGCGCGCGGCCTCATGCAATTGACCATGGACGCGGCGAAAAAGTACGGGCCACGCGTTCAACTCGCCGATGTGACCGAAACCGACCTGTACCGCCCCGAAGTCTCCATCCGCATCGCTGTCGCCTATCTCGAAGAGCTGAGTAAACTCTTCGCCCGTTCAACCGAAGCCGTGGTCGCCTCCTACAACGGCGGCGAAGACAACGTCGCGCGCTGGCTCGAACGCTCCGGCCGACACGACCCCGGCATCTTCACAGCTGAAATCGGCTTCGCCGAGACGAAGAACTACGTCTTCAAGGTGATGACCAACTACCGCGCCTACTGCGCGCTCTACACCACCGACCTGCGGCCACACACCGCGCCCGAGAAGATCTCGGCTCGGTGAGCGCCGACGGAAGGATGTGCCTTGCCGCTCGGAAGCCGAGAACGGCGAAGAAGCACCCTAGCCAGCCGACGAACGCGCCTCAGGCGATGGAGCCGGGTTCAAGCCGCTCCTCGCGCAGATCGATCACACTGAATTCGCCTTTGGCCAAAGAGCCGGTCATCACAACCCACGAATCGCCGAGCCTCTCCTGTTTGCGCTCCGTGCTCGCGATCAGCGCCGCTTTCGGATTGTAGGTCTTGATCAGTTCGGCCACCGTCTGGCTGCCATCTTCGCCGAGCCCTTTGTGCGCCGGCGGCGTCGTGAAGAGCAGCAGTTTCGGATAGTCCTTCAACTCCCACAACACCTTCAAACGGTACTCAGCCTCCCAACCGGGATAGCGCAAGCACTCGCGTTCTTCGCGCGCCGTTTCAGGGTCGTCGACGATCTCGCCACCGAGGCCAGCGACCAGCAAATGACCGGGTGCAAAGGCGTAACTTCCGTGCACGCCGTGCATCTGCGGATGGACCACCTCGATGTTGGCCGCTTCGCGCAAGTACTCTTCAATGGGTGCATCTTGACAGCCCGGAAGGTAGAAGGTCGGCAGATCTACATGCGTCAAAAGACGGAAAAGTCGAGCGTAATCGCGCGTACCAGCTTCGCGTGGCGCGAGGTCCCCGAGAAGGACCAAGGCGTCGGCCTCGATGTCGGGGATCTGCTCGATCAAACGCTCGAGCTTGCCCAGTTCGCCGAGAAGGTTGGAAGCAGCGATCACTCTCCTAGTGGTCTTGCGCATCGCAATTGACCTCCTCACTTTCGCGATCGAGTTGATTTACCGAACCTCAATTTAATTCTTGACAACAATATTGTCAAGCAATCTGAGTATGATTTTATTAATATCTGAGCGCAACTTGAAGAACGTCGGTGCCGGAAGTGGGA
>CAKZOF010000537.1 GCA_937135995.1 uncultured Pyrinomonas sp. | reverse complement strand
GATCGGAAGAGCGTCGTGTAGGGAAAGAGTGTAGATCTCGGTGGTCGCCGTATCATTAAAAAAAAAACATCAACGAGACCGCCGAAACGATCCCGTTCCGGATAACCTATGCGCACCGGAGCGTCGAAGACCTGCTCGGCGATTTCGACCATGCCGCCGAGCAAAGCGCCGCCGCCCGTCAACACAACGCCGCTTGAAAGCTGCCGTTCCCATCCAGCTTCGCGTATCTCGTCGGCGACATGCGTCAGGACCTCTTCGGCGCGCGGCTGTAAGATGTCGCATAGTATCTGCCGCGACAGTTGCCGTGGCGGGCGTCCGCCCACCGACGGCACTTCGATCAATTCGCCCCTCTCTCCATCCGGCAAGCTGACGCTCGACGCGTAGCCGTAAGCGCGTTTGATCTTCTCGGCTTCGGGCACGGGCGTGCGCAGGCCGAAAGCGATGTCGTTGGTAAAGTGCGCTCCGCCCAAAGCGAACACGGCCGTGTGCTGTACGGCGTTGCGTTGATAGACGATCAGGCCGGTGGTTTCGGCGCCGATGGAGACGAGCGCGGCGCCGAACTCTTTCTCCTCTTCGGTCAACGCCGCTTCGGCGGCGGCCAATTGACCGAGCACCATGTCGTCGACTCTGAACCCGGCGCGGTTGACGGCGTTGATCGCGTTCTGTCGCGCCGTCATCGGGCTGGTGATGATGTGGACCTTGACGGCGAGACGCGCGCCGATCATGCCGACTGGATCATTGATGCCGTCTTGATCATCGACGATGAACTCCTGCGGGAGCCGATCGACGATCTCGCGTCCAGCAGGAAGCTGCACGGCGCAGGCCGAATCGATCGCGCGGCGCACGTCGTCGGCGGTGATCTCGCGATCGCGCCCCGAAACGGCGACTACCGCTTGACCATTCAAGCCCATGATGTGCGTGCCGGCAAGATTGATGGTCACCGCTTCAGCTTCGAGTCCGCTCATGCGTTCAGCCTCTTCGACGGCGCGGATAATCGAGTCGACCACCGCTTCCGGATTGACGACCACACCTTTGCGCAAGCCGCGCGATTCCGCCTCGCCGATGCCGACGATCTCCAGCAATCCGGTGTCGCCCGGCTCGCCGATGATGCACGAGATGCGGCTCGTGCCGATGTCCAACCCGACCGTGTGCGTCGCGCGTTTCACCATCGACTTTTCACCCCTCCCTCCGGCCATCGCTCGCCTTGCGTTTCGTTTCGCTTGCGCCCCGTCCAGCGCGCCCTCGCTCCTGTGGCCCATCGTTCGGCAAGCGCGCTCCCGAGGCCAGAGCGACGACGATGCGCCGATCTTGCGTCGCGTCCACACTGATGACTTCGCGCCCGGCTTGGCGCATTTCGGTCAAGGCCTTCAACGCGCGCTCCAACCGCGCGCCGAAGTCGCGCCCGCCCAGGCGGACTTCGATCCTCGCATCTTCGCCCGCAAGCTGCGCTCGCACGTCGCGCAGATCTTCGAGGTTGACTTCGCTCACACGTTCGGCCAATCCGCGCGCGCGCCACTCGTCCAGCATCTCGCGGTAACGCGCGAGCCTTTCACGGTTGCTGCGATGCGCAGCCTCGGTGGGCGCTTCATCCAGCCCGCGTACGAGAAACGGCGGCATCTCGTCGGTCGGGGCAAACGGCCCGAGCAGCACGCCCTCCTCATCAACCCAAACAAAGCGCCCCGACGAAGTGCGGGCAACGGCAAACGGCGTCCGTTCGCGCACGCGCACGCGCACCGCCGAAGGCAGCACGCGCGAGACGACCGCCTCGCGCACCCACGGCAACTTCTCGATCTCTCGCTTGATGCTCCAGATGTCGGCGCGCCACACGCCGCCGCGCCCGACCACGCTCCTGACCACGGCCTGCACTTCGTCGGGTGAGGTTCGCGCTACGCCTTCCACATCGACGCGCGCAAGCTGAAAGATGGACGCTGACGTCGCCGCCCTGTAAGCCATGAAGAGCAACACGCCCGCCACCACTGCAAGGAGCGCTTTGCCGACCCAGGGCGCAGCGGCGCTCCAGCGTTCTGACCAAGCGCCGCTGCGCGACGCACCGCGCGCGCGCCGGGCCGGACGTTGCGACGATGCGCCGCGCGGGGAAGCTTGGCGCACGCGTGGCGACACAAGTTGTTCTTTGACTGCGCTCAACTTCGTCGCTCCTCGTTGCGATCTCTTTCGTTCTGCTCTTGGCGCGCGCGAAGCAGATCGAGCAACTGCTCGCCCGCGCGATAGACGTTGCCCGCACCGAGCGTGATCACCATGTCGCCCGGACGCGCTTCGTCGAGCAAGGTTTCGGCAGCCGCCTCGAGCGGACCGATGTAGCGCGCAT
>CAKZOF010000536.1 GCA_937135995.1 uncultured Pyrinomonas sp. | reverse complement strand
GGAAGTTCAATTCGACCGAGCCGTTTCGTTCTGTGCCATCGGCAGCGATGCCTAGTGGCGCAATCAGCCGTAGTGCGTCCGCGCGAGAGATGCGGCGCAAGATGAGATGCACGCGCTCGGTCTGTCGGTGGCGCGCGCGCAAGGCTTGCGGCGCGTCGAGCGCGACGAGCTGCCCACGGCTGATGATGGCGACGCGCGCGCACAGCTCTTCGATCTCGTGCAAGTTGTGTGAGGTGAGCAAGACGGTGGTGCGCTCGGCACGCGCTGCGCGCGCGATGACGGCGCGCAGCGAAGCGGCGGCGACCGGATCGAGCGAGCGCGTCGGCTCGTCGAGCAGCAGCACAGGCGGAGAGTTGAGCATGGCGCGGGCGACGGCCAATCTCTGCCGGTTGCCGGTGGAAAGTTCGGCGAAGCGACGACGGGCTAGGCCAGCTAGTTCGAATTGGTCCAACAGATCGCGGATGCGGCGGCGCGCCGTTGCGTCCGATAAGCCGTAGAGGCGCGCGAAGAAGAGCATGTTCTGCTCCGCCGTCAAGCGCCAATAGAAACTTCGCTCTTCGGCGGTGGACAGCCCAACCAGCGCCCGCACGCGCACTTCGTCGCGCACGCTGTGATAGCCGTGAACCAACACGCGCCCGCTGGTCGGTTGAACTAGGGTCGCGATGGTCTTGACGAGCGTCGTTTTGCCCGCGCCGTTTCTGCCGATAAGGCCGAAGATCTCGCCTTCGGCGACGGTGAACGAGACGCCGCGCAGAGCTTCCACAGGCTCGCGCGACGGGCGCCGCAAAAGACGACGGAGACGCGCGAGCGGAACCGGATAGGTCTTGCGTAGTTCCTCGACCACGATGGCGGCACGGCACGGCGCATCTTGCATCGCTCGGCTTGCCGTTTCCATGGTTTGCGTCGCGATCCCCATGTTGCAGCTAACGTGCTCGTTGGCGCGGGTCGAGTTTTTCACGCAATCCGTCGCCAACGAAGTTGAAAGCGAGCACGGTCAACGCAACGGCCGCGCCCGGAAAGATGAGCGCGTGCGGGGCCATCTGCAGCGTCGCCAGATCGCGCGCTTCTTCGAGCATCACACCCCACGAAGGCGCCGGCGGCGGCACGCCGAGGCCGAGAAAAGAGAGCGACGCTTCCGAGAGCACGGCTCCCGCCATTCCCAAGGTGGCCTGCACGATGAGCGGTTGAATGGAGTTCGGAAGAACGTGAAAGATCAGGATGCGCAGGTCGCTTGCGCCGAGCGCGCGTGCGGCTTGCACGAAATCGAGTTCGCGCACCTTCAATACTTGCGCGCGCATGACGCGTGCATATCCGACCCACCCGATGATCGCGAGCGCGAGGATCAGTTTATTTATCCCAGCGCCGAGAAAAGCGACCATGGCGATGGCCAGCAGCAGACCGGGAAAAGCAAGGAAGACGTTGAAGAGATAGCCGGCGATGAGGCGGTCAACCCACCCGCCGTAATAACCAGAGATGGCGCCGATGACGACCCCGATGAGCGCCGAAATCGCCACTACCGTGACGCCCACGCGCAGCGAGATGCGCGCCCCGTAGACGACGCGCGAGAAGATGTCGCGTCCCGTCGCGTCAGTGCCGAAATAGTGCGCCGCCGACGGCGGCAGGTAGCGCGCCGAAAGGTCGGTCGCACCGACGTCGTGCGTCGCGATCCACGGCGCGAACAGCGCGGTGATCGTCAGCACGAAAATGATGACGAGACCGATCTTGGCCAGCCGATTCATGGTTCGCTCACCTGAGTCTGATGCGCGGATCGAGCACGCGATAGAGCATGTCGGTCGCGGTGTTGGCGAAGATGTATGTGATGCTGATCACCAGCACGCAGCCTTGCACGACACGATAGTCGCGCTTGTTGATGCCCTCTTCGACCAGCAACAGACC
>CAKZOF010000535.1 GCA_937135995.1 uncultured Pyrinomonas sp. | reverse complement strand
AACGGCCAGTTCCGCGGGTCGCAACTCGAAGAACTGATCAATCAGTTGATCGAAAGGCTTGTCGAAGAGGGATACTTGACGCTGCGCGAGGAGCCACCGACACCGGCACAACAAGCGCGACAGCGAAATCAACGTGGGCAGGGCCGCTTCGAGGAACCGCTCCCGCGCAACATCAAGTTCGAGGTGACCGAAAAGGGGCTCGATTTCCTCGGCTACAAGACGCTGCAGAAGCTGCTTGGCAGCCTAGGCCGCTCGTCCATTGGACGGCATGACACGGAACATCTTGCGACCGGCGTGGAAGCGGCGCAACGCTCCAAGCAGTACGAATTCGGCGACACGATCAACCTCGACGTCAACGCGACGCTGCTTTCGGCGATCAAACGCCAAGGACTGAAAGTTCCGCTCGACCTCGAATATGGCGACCTCTACGTTCATCAGTGCGACTACCAATCTTCGTGCGCCACAGCCGTCATGCTCGATTGCTCGCACTCGATGATCCTCTACGGCGAAGATCGTTTCACGCCAGCGAAAAAGGTCGCGCTCGCGCTCGCGCATCTGATCCGCACGCAGTATCCGGGCGATTCGCTGAAGATCGTTCTCTTTCACGATTCCGCTGAAGAGTTGCCGCTCGCCAAGCTCGCGACGACGCAGGTCGGTCCGTATCACACGAACACAGCGGAAGGGCTGCGCCTTGCGCGCCGTTTGCTTCTCGCGCAACGCAAAGAGATGCGCCAGATCGTCATGATCACCGACGGCAAACCGACCGCCTGCTATCTTGACGCGTCGAGCCTTTCGGCAGCAGGGCGCGAACGCGCCGCCTCTTCTGGGCGCAGGCTTTACAAAAATTCCATGGGTTTCGATCCAGTCGTGATGGCCGAAACCTTCAAAGAAGTGCAGGCCTGCCGCAAAGCCGGCATCATGATCAACACTTTCATGTTGGCGAGCGATTACTACTTGGTTGAGTTCGTCAAACAGATGACGGCGATGACCAACGGCAAGGCCTACTTTGCGACGCCCGGCAACCTCTCGCAGTTCGTCCTGATAGATTTTTTGAAGCGCAAGAGGAGTCGCGTCAAGTGACCGCATAGGCTAACACGGATCATCCGAAAAGAGAGGATGCCGATGGCCTTTCAACGGATCGGCAACTCAGGGCGCGCCCGCCGCAGCTTGGCGTCCGGAGTTCCGGAAGATGCCCATGCTTTTCAACGATCGACGACTCTCGTCCGCTCGGCGGCTTCCGTCAGGAAGTGATCCACGGCCACTTCGAGCGCGCCGCCCAACCCTGATCCCGTCACTAACCCGGCTTCGATGACGGGCTCGACCAATCTTCCGGCCAAAGCGCGCTGCACGGCCATCTGCAACGGCTCGCGGATGAACTGCCAGCCCAGCACGATGCGCCCCGACACGACGACGCGATCTATGCCGAGACCACTGATGACGTTGGCGATGCCGATGCCGAGATACTCGCCCGTTTGCCGAAGCGCCGCTTGTGCGCGCAGTTCTCCAGCTTCGGCGCGCCGCACGAGTTCGGCGTAACGGATGGGCGGCGCGCCGCTCGTCGGAGCGCGGTCGCCGAGATAGAGCATGACGGCGCTGGTGGCCGAAGCATAGCGCTCCCAGCAGCCGCGGTTGCCGCAGACGCAGAGTTTGCCGCCGGCGACGATGGTCATGTGTCCGAACTCGCCGGCGAGATTTCCGCTCGCGCCCGCTCCGCGGTAGATCTCGCCATCGCGCACCACGCCGATGCCGATGCCCGTTCCGGCGCGCACGAGGATGAAGTCTCGCCAGACGCCTGATCGGTCATCCTTCAAACGGCGCGAAGCCTCGAACATCGCGGCAGCGGTCGCATCGTTTTCGACGATCACCGTCGCCGCTGAAGGCTGCAAAGTTTCAGCAATGGACACGTTCTGCCAACCGAGATGCGGCGCATAGAGCAGCGTCCGGCGTTCGACATCGACCGGCCCGGGAACGCTGACGCCGATGGCTTCGATGCGGTCGTGAGCGAAGCGAGCATGGAGTCGCCCGATAGCCTCTTTGATGACGGCAAGCTCCCGCTCGGCATCGCCCGGTGTGTCGAACACCTCTTCTTGCAGGATCGAACCATCGACGCGTGCCATGCCGACCTGCGTCTGACGCACTCCGATGTTGACGCCGACGAGCACCGTGCCCTCAGTCCGAAGCCGCAACCCGATTGGCGGGCGACCCACGGTGCGCGGCGACAACGAAGCCCCTTCGGTGAGTACGCCCGCGTCAAGCAACGGACGCGTGGCGCCAGTGATCGTGCTCCTGTTGCAACCGAGACGCCGCGCCAGTTCCGCGCGCGAGATGGGTTGCGCCGCGCGCACGAGCTTGAGCATCGCGCGCGTCGTCGTTCGATCCACGGCCTCGGCGGCGCTTTTCTCATGGGAAGAACGTTGCTTGCTGGTCATCGAACTGCTTTTGAAGGACATGGCACAAAGTCTAGGCTTTTTCGGTGAATAAGAAGTTACGCCCGCGTTGCCAAGGAAGCGAAGCTCTCGCACCGGAAGGAGCACGCGAAGAGGCGGTCGAGCGCACGGCTCGAAACCCTGCGGTCTTGTTCCATCGCTCGCAGAGATTGAGGTGCTCGCCAAGCTTTCGGCAGTGAGCCGAGCGCGGTCCGTTCTCTGCTCTCTTGGTGCGTTTCCATCGTGACTTGCGGTGTTTGGGACTTCAGCCCGCCTCGTCAGGGTTGACAGAGAAGATTATTGCGTTTTTCGCCGAGGGTCAAATCTTTCGTGGAGAACGCTGGCGCCGAGGACACGCGCGACGTTTTCCGCCGAAAAGCGGGTCAGGGAGGGCGCGCGACAGCCCAGTCGCCGCTCGCTTCAAACGGCAGGGTGAGCAGCTTTTCCAGATTCGACGGCCGAAGCGCGGGTGCGGTCCTCTGCTGGTCCGATCATGACCCTTCAATCGACGCGGTCCGTTGAAAGGATCGCGCGACGAACCGCTTGCGCCTCTCTCATTCAGCGCAACAGGAGAGCTTCGCCGGATCCTTGTAGCGCGAGATGGCGACGATCTTCAACGCTTCAGCCATGGTCGGATAAACGTGCAGAAGATCGATGAAATCCTCGATCTTCGCGCGAAAACGGAGCGCCATCGCCGCTTCGTGGATCACTTCGCCCGCGCTGTGGCCCACCATCGTCACGCCCAAGACTTCGCCGGTCTGCGCATCGGCGACCATTTTGATGAAGCCGCGCGTGTCACGAATGGCGCCCGCGCGCGGCACGAGTGCCATCGGCACGAGCCGACACCAGCAACGATGTCCGGCGTCGATCGCCTCGCTTTCCGTCAAGCCGACGGTGGCCACTTGCGGATCGGTGAAGATCGTGCGCGGCACGATGCGATGATCCGCTTTTCGCGGCGGGCCGGAGAGCGCATTGTGCGCAGCGATTCGGCCATCGTGACTGCCGACGGGAGTGGCCATCTGGCTCCCCTGCTGCGTGCCGACGACGTCACCGGCAGCGTAAATGTGCGGCACGTTGGTTTGCAAGTGCTCGTTGACGATGATCTGACCGCGTTCGTCCACAGCGACGCCAGCGCGTTCGAGCGCAAGGCGATCGGTGTTCGGGCGCCGGCCGGTCGCAACCAGCAGCTTTTCAGCGCGAAACTCATGTCCTTCGCTGCCGACACGCGCAGAGACACGCACCTCGCCCTCGATCTGCTCGACCGACAGGGCGCGCGCCCCTGTGACGACAGCGATGCCTTCTGCGGCGAAGATCTGCTGAATCGCTGGCCCAACTTCCGGCTCGTAGCCTCGCGGCAGCAGTTGCGCGCTCCGTTCGATGATGGTGACGCGCGTGCCGAAGCGGTTGAACATCTGGCCCAATTCCAGTGCGATGTAACCGCCGCCGATGATGACCAAAGAGCGCGGGAGTTCGCGAAGCTCCACAGGCTCGCCGCTCGTGAGAAGATCGCTCGTCATGTACGGCGTTCGATCGAGCCCTTGGATCTGCGGCACGACAGGGTGCGATCCCGTAGCGATAAGAATGCGTTCGCCGCGGAGCAGTTTGCCGTCGACCGAAACTGTGTGTTCATCGACGAACTGCGCGTGGCCCATCTCGACAAAGATTCGCCCGCCGACCAAACTCTCATACTTCTTCTTTCGGTAATCGCGAATGATCTCATCCTTTTGTGCGACGAGCTGGCCGAAGTCGAACCTCATTTCGACGGGCTCAAGACCGGGATAACGCGGGTGTCGCGCATCGTGGATGATGCGCGCCGCTTCGATCAGATTCTTCGACGGCAAGCAACCGCGGTTGACGCACGTGCCGCCGATGATCCGCTCTTCGGTCATGACGGCGGTTTTGCCGAGCTCTTGCGCGCGAAGCGCCGCAGCGAAAGCGGTCGAACCCGATCCTAAGATCACCAGATCGAAACTTCTCGCCTCGCTCATCGGCCCTCCTCTTCGTAACGCAACTTAACGGAGGCGCGATTGTGCGGATCGGCTTCGAGCGCGCGCTTGGCCGCGCGCCCAATGCGCCGCGCGTTCGTCTTTTGCGGGTCGAACCGGACCACAACGTTGATCGGCGCCTTTTCGTCCTCGACACGAACGTCGGCGACGCCGCGCTCGGCTTTGAGCGCTTCAACCACGCGCGCCGCACAGGAAGAACAACGAAAACGGGTCGAGTTAAGCGTCGCTTGATCGCGTTTCACTTTGACGATCAACTCCCCGCCGCTTTGCGCGATGGCTGCTCCGCTGAGAAGCAGCGCCAGTAGAACGGTCGAAATGGTCTTCATGGATCTCATCGGTGGAAACCTCCTTCATCTTTCGTGACTGTTTCGGTCGAATGGCGGAGTTTTGCGTCCTCTAACCTCGCGCTTTCGCCGCGATCAGTTTGCTCACCTCCGAAGCGAGTTTGTCTCCGTCGAGCATGAACTCCGGTGGCAGAGAACAAAGCTGATGCATGTAGTAGTTCGGCTTCGGCGGCTCCGCGCTCCACTCGGCATCGCGGTCGTAAACGTAGTAAACATCCCATGCCGGTTCGCGTATGTTCATCAAGCGTTGGTAGATGGTCCTCGTCTCGCCGCGCGCATCCCAGTAGTGGCGGACGCGCTCGTCGGCTAGTCGCGCCGCAGC
Organism: uncultured Pyrinomonas sp.; assembly: GCA_937135995.1. GTDB lineage: Bacteria > Acidobacteriota > Blastocatellia > Pyrinomonadales > Pyrinomonadaceae > Pyrinomonas. Next base: position 6,559 of record CAKZOF010000535.1, on the reverse strand, counting down.
AGTTGGCACCTTGCTCTCGTCATCGGTCGGAAGGGCTGGCACCCACACGACGTAGAGCCGAAGATCGTCGCCGCTGATCCTCGCGAGGACTTTGTCGCGTAGCTCGCTGGCCCCGCGCACGGCACAACCCGGACAAGTTGGCGAAAGGAGAGTGATGATCCTGACTTTCCCCCTCTCCTGATTGAACGCGGCGCGCAGGTCGGCGAAATCTTTCAAGTGCTGAACTCCGGTTGCGGACTGGTTCATTTGATCTGCTTTCCGACTCATTTCTTTTGGCTTCCTTATCTTTGGGATTTCCCGGTTGCGGACTGGTTCATTTGATCTGCTTTCCGACCGTTCCAGTCGGTCGCACAACAAGCATCCGTCGCTCGCTGGTCCACCGAAGTCTGATCGGCAGCGCCGACTGCGTCGGCCGAATAGCCACTGTTGCGCACAGCTGTGACCAAATCTTCCGGTCGCGTAAGACGCGGATCGTAATTGACGACCGCCTCTCGACGCTCGAAACTGACTTCGACATGATGCACACCCGCCACGCGTTCGAGCGCAAGCTTGACGGTTGTCGCGCAGCTTGCGCAACTCATGCCGCCGATCTTCAGCGTTGCGCTCCGCTCGGAGGCGGAAGTTGGCAAGGTCGTTTGCTGCCAGCGCCCGATGAACTGGCCAGCGTAACGCGGCAGGAGCGCGAAAGCGATCACCGCGATGGTCGCTAACCATAAACCGAGGCGTCGCTTCTTGCCGGGCGAATGCGCGACGCAAGATTCATCGGACGAACAGGCTCTTCGCGGCCGAACGTAGGCGCGGTAAAAACCAACGGCCAGCAGCAAGGCGGCGGCGGCGAGCAGAAAAGGGCGCGCCGTCTCAAACGCGATCGCCGCGCCGAAAGCGCCCACGCCCAGCAGGACGAAGAGCAACGGTCCGACGCAACAAAGACTTGCCGCCAAGGCAGCGATGATGGCTCCGCCAATGGCCAAATCCTCTCGTTTCATTCTTCTCCCTCCTTCGAGTGGCCGATTTCATCAACGACCGGACACTCGGCGACCTTTCCGTGGCGCCGCAATTCGCGCTCGCATTCGCTCAGATAGCGATGCAACATGCGCCGCATCCGACGCAGTTCGGCGATGCGTTCGTCGATCTCTTTGATCTTGATCTGCAGAAGATCGTGCATCTTTTGACATTCCGAGACGCTGTCTCTGGAAGAGAGCAGCGCAGCGATCTCTTCGAGCGAGAAGCCAACGCTCTGCGCTTGTTTGATGAAGCGCACGCGCGCGATCGCCTCGCTCTTGAAGAGGCGAAAGCCACCGGTCGTGCGCGGAGCAGGAGGGAGCAGCCGACGGCGCTCGTAGTAGCGAATCGTATCCACGCTCACACCGGCGCGTGCGGCCACCTCCCCGATCAGTAGTTCTGATGCAGGGAACCTCCTCTTCATCCACAGGAGAGTTTACACCCTCGACCGAACTCCAGAGTCAAGCTTGCGGAGAGAGTTTAAAACGAGAGGACCATAGAATGGCTGTGCAGTCGTGAGGCAGCGGGAAGATGGCGAGGCGCGCGGCTTCCGGCGCTGCTGTTCTTCAGCGCCATTCCTCGACGCCGCATCGAACCCTGCGTAGCCCCTTATTCACGCGGTTCGATGCGGCAGCGAGATCGGAAGATTTCTCGTTCAGGGCGCTTCTTTTTTCTTCGGTTCGACTGGTCCACCGGCAGCAACCCACGCCTCCCATCCACCCTTGAGAGCGCGCACGCGAGTGAACCCGTTGTTGATGAGCATCAGCGCCACACGGGCGCTCGTTCCCTCGCTCGGTCAAGTGCAGAAAGTGACGATCTCGCGATCCTTGGGAAGCTCCTGCAAATGTTTCTCGATCTCGTCAGGAGCAATGCGCCGCGCGCCCTTGATCGTCTGATCGCTTGAATCATATGACGCCCCGGAGCGCACGTCGAGCACCACCACTGGTTCGCCCTTGGCGATCTTCTCTTTGAGTTCTTCCACCGTGATGCGCTCGACTTCGGAAGGTCTGCTCGGCTTCTGTTTGAGCGGTCCGTTCTGCTGCGCAGAGACGACCAACACACAAAGCAACGCCACGAAAAGCATACAGGCGATGAAACGCTTCATCTTTCGCCTCCTCCTCGAAAGTGTTTCGGGAAAGGTAAGTGATCATTGAACTTTGCCTTTGCCAGCGCTTGATCACCGGACCAGTTTGCGCGCGATCTCGGCGACATGCCGTCCTTGAAACCGAGCGATGGCCAGTTCGTTCTCGCTTGGTTGACGCGAGCCATCGCCGCCCGTAATGGTCGCGGCGCCATACGGGCTGCTGCCCGTGATCTCGTCCATTGTGAGCAATCGCTGCTCCGAATAAGGTACGCCAACGATGATCATGCCGTGATGAAGCAACGTCAGATGGAAGCTCGTGATGGTGGTCTCCTGCCCACCGTGCTGCGTAGCGGTGGAGGTAAAGACGCTTCCGACCTTGCCGACGAGCGCGCCCTTGGCCCACAGATTGCCGGTCTGGTCGAGAAAGTTGCGCATCTGCGCGCACATGTTGCCGAAGCGTGTCGGCGTGCCGAAGATGATCGCATCGGCGTCAGCTAGTTGCTCGGGCCGCGCCGTGGGCACATGAGCGAAAGCCTCTTTCGCTGCTTTAGCACCGGTCTTCTCCAAAATTTCGTCGGGTACGAGTTCCGGCACCTGATAGAGCGAAACCTCCGCACCCTCGACTTCTCGGGCCCCTGCCGCCACGGCTTCGGCCATTTTGTAGATGTGACCGTACATACTGTAAAAGATGACCTGAACCTTGACTGCCATGCTTGCCTCCAGCTGAAATTTGTCACAACAAATTCTTCCCGAAGAGCGGACCGGAAAATCGAGTCGGTGGTCCGGCTTGCTTCGAGATCGGTTCGCTTCAGGCGAGTTTGTAGCACGAGCCACCGAGCGGTGTAAAGGCTTCCGTCTCTTCGCCGAAAGCGGGTGCCCGGGCAATCGGCGCGATCTACCAACGAGTAAAGGCTTTGGTCTCTTTGCCGACAGCGACTGGCTCAACTCTTTTTGCGCACCCAATCCTCGACAGATGAAAGGACTGTGGCGCGATTTGACACACGGGCCGCTTTATTGCAAAATAAAATCCCTTTCCTCCTGTGGATCTTGCCCGCTGCATGCTTCTCGCGTATGCAGCGGATTTTTTGTTTCAGCCGCTTTCGCGCCAGCGGCCGTCGGGTTGGCGGGTGGATCGACCGAGGACCTACGTTTCACTCCTCTTCGCGAAATCGTTGGACGGTGAAGCGGTAGATCTTGAAGGATTCGTCGGCTCGCAAGCCGGCCTTGTACATGGCGATGGCGAGCTGTTGTTCCACCGTTTCGATACCCTCGATGGCTGGCAGGAGCAACCCTCGTTTGGTTCGTCGTTCGTCTTCCACCAGAACGCCGTAGGTTCGCGGATCCAACTTATCCGGTGTGGTCGGTTCGAGTCTCGACAAGACGTCGACCGAGAAGCGCAGTGATGGAAGTTCTTCCGCGGAGACAGGCACAAAGCGCGGGTCGCGCGTGGCGGCGTTGATGGCGTTGGCGATGACCTCTTCGGCGAGACTCGGTTTGGATGGTTCGGTGGTCCCCATGCAACCGCGCAGCTTTCCGTCGCGCGTCTTGATGCAGACGAAACACGCGGCCTGCGCCGAAGGCTCTGTCACCGAGGGTTTGATGACGTGCCCGCGCAGAAGATACTCTTCGACGGCACAACGCGCCAAAGAGACCAGCCCCCGATCTACACTGACGACTGTCATTTTTCGCCTCGGATCTCGCCATCGCTCGACGAGGCCGAGCAAATCTGCGCGACCATGTATCCGACGCCGAACGGCGCTTCGTAATGGAGCAGCTCGCACCTTCGCGGAAGGTCGCGGCTCGCGCCGATCGACACGAGCATGGAACGATAGCCGCACTCGCCAGCGATGCGACGTAGGTTCGGATCCATGTCCGGGATCTTCTCAAGCGCGCACGCCCGAATGCTGGCGACGACCTCCTCATCGAAGAGGCACGCCTGCGGATGGTACCCTGCCGGCGCGTCCGGCTTGAGACGATGGCTGAGATCGCCGCTCGCCACCAACGCGACGCGGCGGCGCGCCTTTTCCGCTGCCAGCCGTATGCACTCGCCGAACTTCAGATGATCGTCGTTGGAGAGGAAGGTGTAACCGAAGGCGACGACGCGCCCGCGCCAGCCGTTTCTTTGTAAAAAGTAAAGTGGCACAGCAGTGCCATGGTCGATTTTGTAACCGCGCAGCGGCACGATGCGATACCCGCGCTCGGCAGCGACCTCTTGAATCGTGCGGAGCAAGGTGCGATCGGTGGGCGCACGCACTTCAGTTTGCGGCGCGCGAAAAGCGGCGAAGTCGCCCTGAATCTGTTGATCGGCATAGACGACGAACGAATCGGGTTGAAGCGGCGCGTGCGGCGAGACGATCACCACCGTCTCCGCGCGGTTGGCGATGATGCGGCGCGTGAATTCGCGCATCGCCGCGATGGAGCCCTCCACCCGAGCGACCTGTTCGCGCCCGACTTCCGGCACCATGATCGGCGGATGCGGAGCGACGCCGACAAAGACCAGACTGCTCGTCGCCATCTCCCTCCACCTCGAAAATCCCGATTTTCGCTTCGCCAAAGATTCTACCAAAGGCCGCGCCAGAAGGCATCGGTGGAGAGGCCTCGGCCCAGATGGTCCGCTCGGGCGAAACTTATCATCGTGCGCCCGAGAGGATTTGCTCGGGTGCTGCAAAAAGTGCGAAACTCGCCGACGGATGCCGCTCGAGTCGGCGCCAAACTGGCACGTCGAAGACGGGCTAAACGCGCCTGCCAAAGTTTGGACGCAGCTCGCGTGGCAAAAGCAAGCATCTTCGCTGTTGAGTTTCGCGGTAGAAAACCGAAAGCGACGTGCATTGCTCTTGAGAGGTGAAACGACAAATTTTCTGTCGAAACCGATGGAGCCTCTGTTCGACATCGCGACGCGGCGCACTTGTGCGCTGCTGGCGGAATAGCAAGCGTTGAAACCGATGGGCGCTCTGTTCGACATTGCGATCGTGGGGGCCGGTCCGGCTGGGTCATTCGCTGCCGAACTACTTGCACGCGCCGGGGCGCGCGTCGCCCTCTTCGATGGCCGTCCGCATGGAGAGCCGAAGCCGTGCGGCGGCGGCGTCACTTCCAAGGCGCTGCGCGCGTGGCCGCATCTACTAAACGCTCCGGCGCGCACCGTCACGCGCGTCGAGATGATCTCGCCGAGCGGCAAAAGATTATCGCTTCGCTTGCAAGAGCCTTTCGCCATCTACTCGCGACGCGCGCTCGACGACTACCTTCGCCTTCGAGCCGAAAGAGCTGGAGCTGAAACGTTCCAGTTGCGGGCCAGCGATTTCACACGCGACGGCAAGGCGTGGACCGTCCGCGCCAAATCCGGAGCGGCCGTTCGGGCGGAGTTTCTAGTGGCGGCCGATGGCGCAAACAGTTCGTTCGCTAGACGTCTTGCCGGGCGCATCGCCAATGCCGACATGGAAGTCGCCTTCGGTTATCGCGGTCCATTGACGCGCGAACCCGAAACGGTGATCGCTTTTCTGCCGGGATGGACCGGGTATGCTTGGGCCTTTCCGCGACTGGACCACATCTGCTTCGGCATCGCGACGAGTCAAGAGTGTTTTGATCACGGCGCGCTTGATGACCACCTGCGCCGCTTCATCGCCGCTTATTACGGCTCGCGCGCGGCAGCGAAAGGGTCCGTGGAAGAGCGAACGCCTCTGGTGCGCTACGCTGCGCGCATTCCGGGATTGAGCGCTGAGACGCTGGATCGGCGGCAGACCGCCGGCAATGGATGGGCCTTGCTCGGCGACGCCGCCGGTTTCGCCGATCCGGTGACGGGCGAAGGGATCTACTACGCGCTACGCTCGGCGGAGTTGTTGGCCCAAAGTCTGACGCAAGACGCCGCTTCTTACGAGCAGCGCTGGCGCGAAGATTTCGGACGAGAACTGCGACGCGCAGCGCAAATGCGGCGTCGCTTCTACGGAAGCTTTTTGGGCGCGCCCTTCTCCGAGCGCATGATCGAACTGGCGCGCGCGCACCGCGGAGTGCGGCGCACCTTGCGCGAGTTGATCGCCGGCGATCAAGGCTACGTCGATCTCAAACCGACGCTTCTCCGGCGATTCTTCTGGCCCGCTGATTGACCTTTCAAGCGGCGAAACGCGCGCGTGTGCTTCTCGCTGGATCAACAAACAGCTCGATGGACCCGAATCTCCACTGTGAAGCAATATGTTGAGGAGTGCTTCGAGAAATACGAACCAACAAACAGCTCGATGGACTCAAATCTCACTTTCAAGCGGTGACATCGTTTCTCGCCCTGAACGCGGCGGCGAAGTCTCTAGCGCGAAAAATTCGGCGCGCGAGCGTAGCGAGATGCCATGCTGGCGCGCCGTGATCTGTTTGCCGTTTTGGCTGTTAGACGTCTAGGTTGCGAACGTCGAGCGCGTTCTCCTCGATGAACTTCCGCCGCGACTCCACGTCCTCGCCCATCAGCGTGCTGAAGATCTCCTCGCACTCCAC
>CAKZOF010000534.1 GCA_937135995.1 uncultured Pyrinomonas sp. | reverse complement strand
CAATCCAAGGCCCACCCGACCCTCTGCCGACGCTGCGAAGCCGCCGTCGCTCCATGAGCCTCCGCCCTGGCCTTGCGCTGGCGGCGGCGGTTCTCGCCGCCGACCAGGCGAGCAAGTGGTTCATGCTGGAGGCGCTGGACCTGCCGGAGGTCCGGCACATCCCGCTCCTCTCGCTCGGGCCCTTCGGCTTCGACCTGACGATGGTGTGGAACCGCGGCGTCACCTTCGGGCTTTTGCAGGGGGAGGAACCATGGCACGCCTGGGCGCTGGCCGGGCTCGCCGCCCTGATCGTCGCCTTGCTGCTGCGCTGGATGGCGAAGGCGGAGCACCGGCGCGTCGTGCCCGCCCTCGGCGCCATCATCGGCGGCGCGGTCGGCAACATGATCGACCGCCTCCGCTTCGGCGCCGTCGCCGATTTCTTCGACGCCCACGCCTTCGGCTGGCACTGGTACGTGTTCAACGTGGCCGATGCGGCGATCGTGCTCGGGGTGGCCGCGCTGGCGTGGGATGCCTTGTTCCCGCCCAAGGGCGGGGGTAAGCAGTCGGCATGACCGCCCCCCGGGCCCTCCTCGCCCTCGCCCTGCTGCTCCCCGCGCTGCCCGCCCGCGCGCAGGAGACCAACCTGCTGCAACAGGGCGGCTTCGACGACGGCTACACCGGGCGCGGGCGCGGCGACCTGTTCGTCTCCGTCACCGTAGTAACGCCGACCTCGTTGACGCGCGAACAGCGCCGCCTACTGGAGCAACTGGCCGAAATCGAAGATCGCGATTTCGAAAACGAAAGCCTCATGGACAAGGTGCGCAGCATCTTCAGCTAACGCCCTGCGGAAACGACGCGGGCGGCAGAGCGAGAACGCGACGAGGCCAGTTTCTGCACCCAACTCTGCAGCGAAGCATCCGCTTCAAGGATGCTTCGCTTCTTGGTTTTCAGCGAAGGCTTGGTCGCTCAAACGCGTGCGTCGGTGGGGACTTCGCCGGGCGCCGTGCGTGCGCGTTGAATGGTGTGCGCGATGACGGCCGTGATGATGATCGCGCCGCCGAGAAGCGCCCAAGACGATGGACGCTCGCCGAGCGCAAGGAAGACCCATAAGGGGTTGAGCACCGGCTCGATGTAACCGATGATGCCGGCATCGAGCGAACGCGCGCCGCGTGCGATGCCGCGCGTGAAGAGAATGTAGGCGAGGCCGATCTGCACCGTGCCCAGATAACCGACGATCGCCAACTCGCGCAACGAAAGTTTGTCGCTGCCAGCGATGAGCGCTGGTGCCGTCAGTGCCGCGAGCAAGAGGTTGCCGTAGATAACCGGAGCCGCGCTGTTGACCTCGCGCGCCTGCGGATGGCGAAGCAACAGCATGAAGAGCGCAAAGCAGAAGCCCGAGACCAGCGCCGCGATGTTGCCGCCGATGTCGGCTGGGCTGAGTTCTCCGACGAAGAAGAGCGCCATCCCGAAAAGGCAACAGGCAACGACCAGCAGATCCGTCAAGCGGAAACGTTCGCGGTAGAGCAGCGGTTCGAGCACGAGCACGTAAACCGGCGCCGTGTACTGAAGAAAGATCGCGTTGGCAGCCGTCGTCAACTTCGTCGCCACGACAAACAAGAGCAAAAGAGCGGCGTAGAGCGTCGCCGAAAGGAGCGTGACGCGGTTGGCCTTGAAACCTTGACGGCGCGTCAAAAAAGCCACCGTCGCCGCGGCAAACAGCGATCGCCCGCACGAGAGTTCGAAGGCCGAAAGAGCGCTTAGCTTGATGAATAGGCCGCCGGTGCTGAAGAGCACGGCGGCAAGAGCGATCATCGCCAGCGGCGAATGCAACAACGCGTCTTTCTCTCTCATGGCGAGCACGCCCGGCAATCACTTCAAGCCTCCGGTCGGCAGAAGCTCAAAGCGCTTGATTTCGTGTTGGCCCGGCAATGCGACGCTACGATGGGAGCAGGCGGCGGAGCGGCTGCCAGAAGCCTTCGTTCACCGTTTGCAGCAGGCTCATCGCGCCCATGTAAGCGTAGCCGAAGAAGAAGAGCGCGAGGAAAGGCAGCGTCCCCCACAGCTCCATGTGAACCGCGTAGCTGAGCGCTAACAGGAAGTAGATGGCGAAGCTTATCTCGAGCAACGGCAAGAGGCCGCGTTTGCGGCGGTACTTCTTCTTCTTCCACGTCGCATCGTCGGCCCGCTCGACGCGGTATTTGGGCGTGCGGACAAACTCCGTGCGCACGCCGCATAATGCTTCGAGCACGGCGCGCGCGTTCGAGAAAGCGAGACCGATGCCCAACGCCATGACCAGCGGTAGATGAAGCAACCGACGCGAACGCCCGCCATCCAGATACCAGATGGCCGAACCATAGAAGAGCACCACCGAGATCGTCGAGAAGAAGAGCAACGGAAGATCGAAGAGCATCAACTGGTAGAAGCCTTGGTTGTAACGGACAAGGAGCAGCGGGAACTGCAACAAGCTGGCGACGATCATCAGCGGATAGCTGAGGTTGCCCGTCAGACGGAAGAACATCTCCAGTTTGACGCGTAGGGGCAGATTCGCGCGCCAGATGCGCGGATAGAGCTTGAGCGCCACTTCCGTCACGCCTTTGGCCCAGCGCCGCTGCTGCGCTTTGAAAGCGTTGATCTCGACGGGCACCTCGGACGGCGTGTCTTCATCGAGCAAGTAGATGAACCGCCAGCCCATCAACTGCACGCGAAACGATAGATCCGTGTCTTCCGTGAGCGTGTCGTGTTGCCAACCACCGCTCATCTCGATGGCGCGCCGACGCCAGATTCCAGCCGTCCCGTTGAAGTTGAAGAAACCTCCAGTGCGATTGCGCACCGTCTGCTCGATGACGAAATGCCCGTCGAGCATGATCGTCTGCAAGCGCGTCAATAGGTTGTACGCTCCGTTGATGTGCGACCAGCGCATCTGCACGCAGGCGACGAGCGGATCCGCAAAATAGTGGACCATTTTGCGCAGGCAATCCGGGCGGGGGACGAAATCGGCGTCGAAGATGGCGATCAATTCGCCCGTTGCGGTGCGCATCCCGTTGGCCAGCGCTCCCGCTTTGAACCCGATCCGGTCCGCACGGTGAACGTATTCGATCTCGAACCCTTGGCGTGCGTAGTGTTGGACCAGCGAACGCGCGATCCGCTGTGTCTCGTCCGTCGAGTCGTCCAGCACCTGAATCTGCAACAAGTGGCGCGGATAATCGAGCGCCGCAACCGCTTGCAAGAGGCGCTCGACGACGTAGAGCTCGTTGAAGAGCGGAAGTTGCACGGTGATGCGCGGAAGCTCCGTCTCGCTCAGCCTTCTTTTAGGCCTGGGCGCAACGCGCCGATAGCGCCAGAAGTCCACGACTTGCTTGATGCGGTATGCGCCGTAGATGGAGAGGAAGCCGAGCAACCCGAAGTAGAGCACCAGCACCGTCCAGTCAAAAGCGTCGAGACGGTAGAGCGGACTGATGTTCTCCGCCGTCTTCACCGCGATGTTCTCGAAAAGTCGCTGCAAAAGCTCGTCCGGCGTGTTGAAATCAAAGGCAAACATCGGTTCTCTCCATCGAGTTCGCTCCCGACAAGGCAAACAGCAAGCGCGAAAACTTGTGATTTTAGCCCACGACGTCGCCCTAATCAATCTCTGCTCGGAGCGACTTCACACCGCCGGACCCAATGGCGGCACTTGATCCGTCGGGCGGCGCTTTCCAAAGAGCGGCACGGCGATCAACCCGCCAACGGTGCAAAAGGCGGCGAGGAAGATCGCGCCGACGAGCGCGCCCAATGTGGTTAACATCAACACTTGACCGAAAGACTGGTTCTCCAGTTGCGTTCTTAACAAATCGGCTTGTGCGGGATCGACCTGCGACATGAAGCCGATCAGCGCTTGATTTAGCCCTTGACTGAAAATGATGCTCAACGGAATGCCGAGCACGACGTAAATGAGTCCGCCAATCGCTCCGGCGAACAACCCGACCAGCGCGCCGTCGCCCGTTCTGATCGGCTGCGGAGAATTGTTGATATAGAGGTATCCGGCCAACAACCCACCAACGACGGCCCACAAACAACAGCAGATGTTGGCTGCGCTTATTATCGGCAATGCAGACAAAACGCCCGCTAACAAACCGCCAAACAAAGCCGGTCGCAGTTTTTCGTTCATCCGTTTCTCCTCCGTTTCTTTATCAAGAGCCTCTAGCGCGGCGCTCTCGTTTGGAGAAATCGCGCGCCTTGCAAGCGAGCGGCTCTCGCTTGCCGAATCATCTTCAACGTGAAACCGAGATCGATGAGTCCCGGAACGACATAGAACGCAAGCGCGAAGCCGAACAGAAGACCGGTCGCGCACCGCGAAAGCGCAGTGTTGCTCCAAAGGTGAGTGAAGCCGAGCGCCCAGTCGAGCGCCAGCGGGATGGCGCTGAGAACGAGCCAGTGCCGCGCGGGCGTGGTCCGGTCATGCAGCGGGCGCAGCAACGGATAGACGAGCGCGCCGCAAAACGCGCCGAAGTAGATCCCTGTGCAACGCGCACACACCGCCAGCGGATGTCCCCAAAGGTGGAACGAACGCGCAGGCTGCTGGTGACAAACCACGGCGAAAGCGTGGCGTACGACTTCCGCAAGCAACGTGTTTCCGCGATGCGCCAGCCACGGCGCGCCGACGATCAACACAGAAAGCAAAGCCGCGCTGGCGACCACTGCCGCCCACATGATCCACTCGCGTGCCGTGCTCGCGCGCAACTTCATAACCCGCGTTCGTTTCTCTATATCATCGAAGCGCCCTCGGTGGGAAGGATGTTCGCGTCGTGGACCGATCTTTCTCAGAGAATTCCTCGCCCGGGCGAAGTCCTCTGCGACGAGACCTCGGTTTGCAACCGTGATCTCGTGGTTCAAAACTAGATACGCGCGCTTCAAAAGCGAATCACCGTGTTCGGCCCGCCTTCGATGTGCACCGTGTCGATGAAGCGTATTTGGCGCACTTCGGTTGTCATCACAAGCGAATGCGTCCTCTTTCCGGCGCCGAAGAAGCGGACGCCGCGCAGCAACGCGCCATCCGTCACGCCCGTCGCGGCGAAGATGATCTTCTTGCCGGGCGCAAGATCGTCCGTGTAATAAACTTTGTTCGGGTCGTCGATGCCCATCGCGTGCAAGCGCGCGATCACTTTCTCCGCTGGCGGCACCTTGTGCCGATCCACACCCAAGCGTTCCGGGTCGAAGACCAAGCGCGCTTGAATCTCGCCGTTCAGGCACTTCATCGCCGCCGCCGTCAAAACGCCTTCCGGCGCGCCGCCGATGCCCATCAATGCATGAATGTTCGTGCCGGCAACCGCCGCCGAAATGCCCGCCGAAAGATCGCCATCCGAGATCAAGCGAATGCGCGCGCCCGCAGCGCGGATCTCTTCGATCAACTTCTTGTGACGCGGCCGATCCAACACGATCACAGTTAGGTCTTCCACGTCGCGTCCCAAACGACGCGCGATGTTCTCCAAATTGTCTTTCACCGGGGCGTCTATATCCACCGCGCCGCGCGAGCTCGGACCGACGACGATCTTGTCCATGTATATGTCCGGCGCGTTCAACAACCCGCCGCGCTCTGCCGCCGCGATCACCGAGATGGCGTTGTTCGCTCCAAGCGCACATAGGTTGGTCCCTTCCAGCGGATCGACGGCGATGTCCACTTCCGGATAATCGTTCTGGCGGTGCGTTCGTGCGCCGAGTCCCACTTCCTCGCCAATGTAGAGCATGGGCGCTTCGTCGCGCTCACCCTCGCCAATCACGATGCGCCCGCGCATCGGCACGGTGTCGAGCACTTTGCGCATCGCTTCGACGGCGACTTGATCGGAGTATCGCCGATCGCCCTTGCCCATGGTACGCGCCGCCGCAATGGCCGCCGCCTCGCAAACGCGCAAAAAGTCTAAAGACAACTGCTCGGAATGAATATCAGTCCCCATGTTCTTTCAGCCTCCTCGCTCACGCTCGCAAAGAGCGCCGTCATACTATCAGAGAGCGCGCGGAATTTGTAGCACACCGCCAGCGCGCGAAACTCATTGGTGCGCTCGCGAACAAAGATTGTCTTGCACCTCGCTCGCCTGGCGTCGTCATCTGGCAAAGGCCGAGAAGGGCGTTGCAACAGCGTGTTCGGCAATCATCGAGACCCGCTCTGAATCACACCACTGCGCACTGGTCCACGTCGCTGGCCCAAAGCGAGAACGGGTCACACAAAAGCAGCTATCGATGAAGCGCCATCTTCGCGTTGAATGACTTCGTCTCGCCCCGCAACCAAGCGTTGGCGTTTCTTCGTGTCGAACGACTCGCCTTGTCCTCGCAACGCGCGAGAAACATCATGCCGGTCCAGCGCGCCTTTCGAAAAGGAAATGTCCGACTCGACGCAAACGCCCGATCCGGAGAGATCGTGGTTCGCGCTCTGGTCCAGAAACGCAAGCGACGAAAAAGCAGCCTGCTAGTCCGGACAAGCCGCGCCGTGACGCCGGATAAGCCCCCGATTTCCGCTGGAAGAATTGTCTGTCCTCGTTTTTGCTGCTGAAGCGCTGAACGAAGCTCGAACCGGATTCCGACCGTCACCTCGATCCAGCATACGCGAACAGCGATCGTCTTCGAACAATTACACTGTGTTAAAATATTCTTAAAAGATAGAAAATCTATTGATCTTTTTTGAAATGCTTTTAACATCTGGTCCTCTGACAAGGCGGTGGGTTTCGATCTTTGACTCTACGAGGAGAAAATCCATGAAAAGAATCGTTCCGCATCTGGTTCCTGCGCTGATCTTCGCGTCGCTGGTGGCGCTGGCGCTCTGCACGCCCAGGTCGCAAGCGCAGAACCCGTCGCAAACCATCAACCTCGCTCCCGGATCATCAGCCGGACTCACTTGCCCCACCACTATTTCGACCAGAGTTTCGCGCGACCGCAAGCAGGCGGTGGTTACCTGCGCTCCGACGCCGACACCATCGCCAACGCCAACGCCGACACCATCGCCAACGCCGAGCCCGACGCCAGGCCAGCCGTGTCCGGCGGAACTACACGATGCCAACGTCTGGCATCCGCCGGTCCATCCGAGCGGCTGCTACTACGGGCACGAACACGGCGACGCCCCGCCGCAATGGGTGCAGACCTCGCCGTGGATGCCTATGTTCAGCCATCCCGGCAACACTCCGGGCGAAAACGTTTACAAGCATACGGGTTTCAAGGGCTTTTCGTTGCGCGACGATGGCATCGACGTCTACGTGATCATGCACTTGGACACCAATCCCAACGGACACACCTCGCGCTTCCACTCCTATCAGGTCTGGGCGAAAGACACCGCCGGGAACATCAGCTATTGGGATTTGTGGGCCGATTTCGGCGAAGGCAACAACACTGGACCGAACGTGCTTCCGGTGGATACTTGCGGGGTGCCGCAATCGACGCGACCGATCATATCGGTCAACTTCCCCGAATGCCCCATCGCTTTCGAGACGTGGTACAGTCGTGCGGGCGCGCCCGAGTGGGGATGGGACTTGGGCTTCAACGTCAAGCCGCAGTACTACCACGGACCAGCGCAAGGGCAGTCGAGCAATCCCGATCTCGGTGCGATCAACACGTGGCTTCCCACGGGGCTGCTGAACGACACGCGACGAATAGAGCTGGCTTGGTATGCCTTCCGACCTCACCCGACGGGACGGTTCTACTCGACGCAGTTCGGCGAGATCGTCACCGGTCCGACTGATCCCGTCTGCGGAACGCAGCGCACCATCGGCAATAAGACCTACACGGTGCTCTGCTTGGAGCAGTACATCGCGCCGACCATGACGACGTTCAGCTTCCCAGGCAATTCGGTGCAGAAGGACTACGATTCGCGCGGCGTCGTTTTGCCCAACTGAACTCGTCCGACCGAATGCTGACAAGGTCGAAAGGGAGCTTGAATTACTCAAGCTCCCTTTTTGCTGGTGGTGAGCGAAGTGTCTTCGGCTTCTCCGTCAGTCGGCCGCAATAGCTTGACGCGCTTCCGCAGCGCGGTACGGTGGCAGTTGTTTGCGCGCGGGCTTTTCCTGTTTCAGACCGAGCGCCCAATCGGCTTGCATCAAGGTGTGTATGTCGCGCGTCCCTTCGTAGATCACCGCCGCTTTGCAATTGCGGAAGTAACGCTCGACCGGATAGTCGTTCGAGTAACCGTTCGCTCCGTGTACTTCGATCGCCATCGAAGCCGCCCGCTCGCTGCGAACGGTCGCCTGCCACTTGGCCAAACTGGTCGCGCGGGCGTTCGGCAGACCGACATTCTTCATCCAGCCGGCGCGCAAGTAGAGCAGACGGCACATCTGGTAATCGGCTTCCATTTCGGCGATCTTCTGCTTGACAAGCTGATGATTGGCGATCTTGGTGCCGAAGGTTTCGCGTTGGAGAGCGTAGGCGATCGCAGCGTCACGGCACGCGCGGATTACGCCGGTCGCCCCAGCGGCGACCGTGTAGCGCCCTTGTTCGAGCGCAAACATGGCGATCTTGAAGCCTTCGCCCTCTTCACCAACGAGGTTCTCTTTTGGCACGCGGACATCTTGCAGAGAGAAGTAGCCCGTATTACCGGCGCGAATGCCCATCTTGCCGTGAATCGTGCCCGAGGAGAAGCCCTTCATCCCCCGCTCGACGATGAAGCACGAGATCCCGGAGTGGTCGCGCTGTCGGCGCTTCTCCTCGTCGGTCCAGCAGAAGAAAAGGAAGTGGTCTGCCACATCGGCCAGACTGATCCACATCTTCTCGCCATTTAAAACGTACTCATCGCCTTCGCGTCGCGCCGTCGAGCGAATGCCGACCACATCCGAGCCTGCGCCCGGTTCGGTCAATCCGTACGTCGCGATCTTCTCTCCTTTCGCTTGCGGCACGAGATACTTTCGCTTCTGTTCTTCGGTGCCCCACGCGAGCAACGTCATCGAGTTGAGCCCGACGTGGACCGACATAATCACGCGCAAGAAGGTATCGACCGCTTCCAACTCTTCGCACGCTAGCCCCAATGAGATGTAATCGAAACCCGCCCCGCCGTACTCCTCCGGGATGCAGATGCCCAGCAGACCGAGTTCGGCCATCTTGTCGAGCACAGAGCGCTCAAAGTGTTGCTTCTCATCCCACTCTTTGATGTACGGTGCGACTTCGCGCGCGGCGAACTCGCGCACCATCCGTTGAATCGCTTCGTGATCTTCGGTCAATTCGAAATCGATCATTTTCGAAGTTTTCCTCTAGTGTTGAAAATTCGCTGCCCTGATCGTTGGAATCTTATCTCAAATCGGATCGCGGGTGAAAGCTCGCCAACAATCTTCCGCGATGCTGATCGTCGTGACTTGCTCCTCGCACACGCGTCAGGTCAGCGAATCTCGTTCGGCAACAAACTCGCTCCCCCGCACAGCGTCGAGCATGTTCTTCCACCACCTCGCTTTCGCTACAGCCCCCCGCGCTGACAACAGAAGTGCTCGTCGCAGAGCGGCAAGCCACCCAGCAAATCAAGTTTGCTGCTCGTTAGGGAGGCGTGATTCGCCGTTCGAGAGGTCGCGCGTCAACTCGCGCGCCGCACGTTTCGCTTCGTCTAGATTCGAGACGCGCCCGTCAAGTTGCATTTCATAAACGGCGCGCAGGATCTTGCCGAACAGCGGCGAAGGTTGCAACCCCATTTCGATCAGATGGCGACCCTTCAAAATAGGCGGTGGCGCGCTGTGCGCTACTTCCAATTCTCGCGCTCGTTTGATGAACCATTCGGCGGCTTCGGCGCTCGACCAACGTTCGCGCGGCACCCACGGTGCATTGCGCCCCAGAGCGTCAGCTTTGGCCAACCTGTAGAGCAGTTCCAACTCGCACTTGCGCGCAAGGCGGCGGAAAGCGCCGTTGCTGATCGACGCGCGCTCTCTGTAGAACTCGCCGGGCCGCATGTGTTCGCGCACGAGCGCCACCGTCTGCCCGCGCACGTTGTAACCGTCGAGCGTGTGAATATTCAATCGACCGAGCAACTTCGTCGTCGGTTCCACGCCGGCCACGTCGTGCCCTGGCGAGCGCCAGCGCCCGCCGTCAAAATGCGTGGTAGCAGGTTTACCGAAATCATGACAGAGCGCGGCGAGCATCAGAGTCACCCGTTTCGCACGAGGCAAATCGTCGATCAGTTCGCGCGCGCGGTCGACGACCAAGAGCGTGTGCGTGAAAACGTCCCCTTCAGGATGCCACTCTGGATCTTGCGGACAGCCGATGAGCGCTTCGATTTCGGGAAAGAGTTGGTGCACAGCTCCTAACTCGACGAGCCAGCGTAACCCCTTGGAAGGCTCTGCGGCACGAAGCAGCAGTTTCTCCATCTCGCCCCAGATGCGCTCGGCTGGAAGATCAGCAAGCTCGATGGTCCGGCAGAGATGGACCGTTTCGGGATCGATGGTGAGATCGTATCGCGCGGCCAATTGCGCGGCGCGCAGCACGCGCAGCGAATCCTCGGGAAAGGTCTTCGGCGAAACGGCGCGCAACACGCGCGCGTGCAAATCCGCGCGCCCGCCGAAAGGGTCGATGATTTCGCCGGAGAGCGGATCCATCAAGATAGCGTTGATCGTGAAATCGCGCCGGCGCGTCGCCTCTTCGACCGACATGTTGGGATCGCCTTCGATAATGAAGCCGCGGTGTCCACGCCCTGCTTTGCGCTCGCGCCGCGGCAAAGAGACTTCGAGATCATGGTTCACTTTGTAAACGGCAAACGATGCGCCAACGGCGTTGACTTCGCCGAACAGATCGTCGAGCATCCGGCGGAGCTGCTCCGGCGGCACGCCGTAGATTTCGACGTCCCAATCCTTCGGCTCCAACCCGAGCAGCAGGTCGCGCACGCAACCGCCGACCAACAACGCGCGGCCGCCTGCGTCGCGCACTCGTGCGGCAAGGCGCGTGATCTTCTCCGGAATAACGGCGTGGGCGGAGACCATGATGAAACTTCGCTGGCGCGCGTTCCGCTCCTTGCGGGAGCTTCGCGCTTCGAAGTCACAATTCACTTTCTCTCGCGCAGGACTTTCAGCGGGTTGAGATCGCTCCAATCCCGGCGCAATCCTTGCTCGATCTCGGCCTTCAGTTCGACGGGAGTGTGAAGTTTCAAATCCGGATCATCAACGCGGAGCGCGCCGCCGCTCAACTCGATGGCCCGCTCGGCCGCTGCCAATCCTTGACGGAAGAGGCGATCGTCGTTGTAGAGGCGCCCCCAACCCTCGCGATAGAAAGCGTAAGCGATGTAGAACTGCGTGCGCGCATCGCGCTCTGCCGGATCCGCCAGCTTCCACATTTCGCGCGCAGCAGCGTATTGCTCGCGGCGAAACAGATCGAGTCCGGCTTCGAACCTCGTTTGATCGATCTGGTAGGCGCC
Source organism: uncultured Pyrinomonas sp. (assembly GCA_937135995.1). Taxonomy (GTDB): domain Bacteria; phylum Acidobacteriota; class Blastocatellia; order Pyrinomonadales; family Pyrinomonadaceae; genus Pyrinomonas. Next base: position 312 of record CAKZOF010000534.1, on the reverse strand, counting down.
GATGGCAACGCTCGCGCTGGTCGCCACGTCGCTCAAGTTTCGCGGCTGCGCGGCATAGAGCCAAACGATGAAAGCGGCGTAAACGACGGTCCACGCGATGCCGACGATTTGAATCCACTCTCTACGCATTGCTATAATTTCGGTTTTGAATCGGGCGCCATCGTCCATTTTGCTTCAAAAGCGCTGGAACTCCAAGTTCGAGGACTGCAATAGCATGAAACGGATCATCCTTTTCGTCACGCTTTGTTCGTTCGCAACCAGCGGCTTGCACGCGCTTCGCGCACAGCAAACAGCCAAGCCGCAAAACAACGC
>CAKZOF010000533.1 GCA_937135995.1 uncultured Pyrinomonas sp. | reverse complement strand
GATGCGCCCTGGTGTCGACACTGCAGTTGTAATGGCCGCATTCAATGCCGGGCGGACGATCATCCCTGCCGTCGCTAGCATCATCAACGGCACCCTGCCCGTCGATCTGTACGTCGTCGATGACTGCAGCGACCCGCCAGCATCCGCACATCTGACCGAATTTGCGGATGACGTGCACATCATTCGCCTCGACATCAATGCAGGCCCGGCCAATGCTCGCAATGTCGCCCTGCGGCGCGTGCTCGACGATCTGCAACGGGCGGGGCTGCACACAGCGGTGATTTCCAACACCGATGATGGACGCTTGAGCGAACTGCTAGCACAGGTCGGGTTGCTCCCACGCTTCAAGGTCGTGTTGGATTCGCACGTCGTCGGCCTTCGCAAGCCTGAAAAGGCCATCTTCGATCTGGCGCTGCAACGGCTCGGCGTTCGCGCCGACCAAGCCGTGTACGTCGGCGACACCTACACGAGCGACTTTTTGGGGGCGCAAAGGGCCGGGTTGCGCGCCGTGCTGATCGATCCGTTCGACTTGCACGCCGACTTGGATGGCGTGCGCATCGGTTCGCTCGGCGAGTTGGTGGTCGCTCGTTGAGCGACGCCGAAGCGAGCTTCATCACTTAGGTTGGCGAGCTTCGGGCGCAACGTGAGCGTGTCGGCATTGAGTTCGACGCATTCGTTATTCATATGCAAGCCATCGATCTACTCATCATCGTCGGCTATTTGGTCGGCATCACGCTCTTCGGGACGTGGTTCGCCAAAAAGCAGGAGACAACGCGCGACTACTTCCTCGGCGACCGCAGCGTTCCGTGGTGGGCCATCGCCGCGTCCATCGTCGCGACCGAGACTTCGACGATCACCTTCATCTCCGTGCCGGGCATCGCCTACGCGCGCGGCGGCAACTTTCAGTTCCTCCAGCTCGTCTTCGGCTACATGCTCGGGCGCGTGGTCATCTCGCTCATCTTCATCCCGCTCTACTTTCGCGGCGAACTGCTCACTGTCTATCAATTGCTCGACCGCCGTTTCGGCCAACGGACAAAGATGCTGGCCGCAACGCTCTTCGTCGTCATGCGCAACATCGCCGATGGGATTCGGCTATTGCTGACGGCGATCGTGCTCGCGGCCGTTTACACGGCTTTCGCGCCGACGACCAGCGCCGACGCAGTGATCGTCGGCTCGATCCTCGTCCTCGGTTCGGTGATGATCATCTTCACTTACTTCGGCGGGATGGAAGCGGTCATCTGGATCGAGGTCGTGCAACTCGGCATCTACCTTTTCGGAGCGCTAGCCGCCGCGCTCGTCCTCGTCGGGCAGATCGACGGCGGCTTGAGCACGGCGATCGCCGCCGGGGCCGCTTACGGCAAGTTCTCTCTCTTCGACTTCTCTTTCGATCTGACCAAGACCTTCACCTTCTGGGCCGGTCTTCTCGGCGGTTGCTTTCTGACGATGAGCACGCATGGCACCGATCAATATCTCGTGCAAAGGTATCTATGCACGGACAAGCCGCGCCGCGCGGCGGCGGCGCTGTTGACGAGCGGTGTCGTCGTTCTCGCGCAATTCGTCGGTTTTCTCTTCATCGGCGTGTTGCTCTTCGCCTTCTATCACCCTTACGCCGATCCAGCTTACGGATTGGCGACGACGCCCGCCGCTTATCCGTTCGCTGGCGGGGACCGCGTCTTCCCCGACTTCATCACCAAGCACATGCCGTCGGGTCTATCCGGTCTGGTCATCGCGGCGATTCTCGCCGCTGCGCTCTCCTCGTCGCTCAACTCGATCGCGGCGACGGCGGTCAACGATCTCTACCGTCCTTTTCGGCCCGACCGCGACGACCGCCACTACCTGCGCGTGTCGCACTGGCTGACGCTGCTTTGGGGCGTGGTGCAAGTGGGCGTCGCGCTCGCCGTGCGGAATCAAGATCGCTCGGCGCTGGACCAAGCGCTGTCGGTTGCGTCGTTGATCAACGGGCCGGTGCTCGGCGTCTTTCTCATCGGGACGTTCCTGCGCCGGGCCAGTGAATCGGCAGCGCTCACTGGCATGTTCATCGGCATCGTCGCCATGCTCTACATCAGTTTCATGACGCCCCTCGCCTGGACGTGGTACGTGCTGGTCGGAAGCACGGTGACGTTCATCGCGGCTTGGCTGGCGAGCTTGGTCTTCGCACCCGC
>CAKZOF010000532.1 GCA_937135995.1 uncultured Pyrinomonas sp. | reverse complement strand
AGGCGTGCGCTTTCTCGATCTATGCGCTGGCTCGGGGGCGGTCGGCATCGAAGCGCTGTCGCGCGGCGCAGCGTTTGCCACCTTCGTCGATCGCTCGCGGCGCATGTGTGCGTTGATCGAGGCTAATCTAGATCTGTGCGGCGTGCCGGAAGAGGAGACGGAGGTCTTCATGAGCGAAGCGGCGGAGTTTTTGCGGCGCGCCGTCGCCAACCGCTATCCGTGCTGGGATGTGATCTTTTTCGATCCGCCATATGCGGACGATTACTCGCCCGTCCTCGAAACGCTCGGCGAACATCGGTCGCTCCTCTGCGAAGATGGGGTCGTCGTCGTCGAACACCACCACAAAAAGGCGCTTCCCGATGCGGTCGGCACGCTCCGCCGGTGGCGCATCCTGCGGCAAGGCGATGCGGCCTTGAGCTTCTACCAGCGCGATTAGAAGCGCGCTTGGTTTCCTTACGGCGATTGGATTAACATTGAATCCCTGAAAAGACTCATCGGAGATAGGAAGTCGAGGCGATGCTTGTTCTGGGCATTGAAACTTCATGCGACGAGACGGCGGCTGCCATCGTGCGTGATTGCAAGGAGCTGGTTTCGTCCGTCATCTCGTCGCAGACGGATGTCCACAAACGCTTCGGCGGCGTGGTGCCGGAGCTCGCCTCGCGCGAACATCTCGAAAAGATCGAGCCGATCGTCGAAGAAGCGATGGGCCGGGCGCAAGTCGGCTTCGACGACATAGACGGCATCGCCGTTACAATCGGTCCCGGATTGATCGGTTCGCTGCTGGTTGGTCTGTGTTACGCGAAGGGATTGGCCTACGCGCTCGGCAAACCTTTCGTCGGCGTCAACCACCTCGAAGGGCACATTTATTCAGTCGTCTTCGACAATCCACCGGTGGAACACCCGGCGCTTGCGTTGATCGTCTCGGGCGGGCACACGCACATGTTCTACGTGCCGCAGCCGGGTCAGTACAAGATCGTCGCGCGCACGCGTGATGATGCAGCTGGCGAGGCTTTCGATAAAGTGGCGAAGATGCTCGGTCTCGGTTACCCGGGCGGGCCGGTGATCGAACGGCTGGCGCGCGAAGGTGATCCGCAAGCGGTTAAGTTCAGTTTGCCGAAGATCAGCGACCGGCGCCCTGACTTCAGCTTCAGCGGATTGAAGACGGCCGTCTCCAAATACGTGCGCGAGACTGGGTTGGAGCCCGTCAAAGAAGGCGAAGCGCCCTCGCAAGCGATCAAGGATCTAGCGGCGAGCTTTCAGCATGTCGTCATCCGTTCGCTCGTTTCGACCACCGAGCGCATCGCGCTCGAACACCAGCCGAAGACGTTGATCGTCGCGGGCGGCGTGGCGTGCAATATGGCGCTGCGCGAAGCGATGAGCGAGATGGCCGCAAGGTTGGGATTGCCGGTCTATTTCCCCTCGCGCCACTTGTCGACCGACAACGCGGCGATGATCGCCGCCGCCGGAAGCGTCAAGCTCGCCGCTGGCGAGCGCGATGGATTGGACCTGAACGCCGACGTGTCGCTCCGTCTACAAAACATCGAAGTCGAAGACGACGAACTACGCCGCCGCGTGCGCTACCGTTTGTGAATCTATCCCTTCTTGCATTGACGAACGGGCGAAGCGCGCGGCTTTCGGCGAAAAT
>CAKZOF010000531.1 GCA_937135995.1 uncultured Pyrinomonas sp. | reverse complement strand
CGTCTGCGACGTGTTCGTATAATTCGGTCTTTCTTCTGGCATCTTCAAAAGCCCCCTTCACCAGTTGCGAGCAAAAGAATCCGTTGAAACGATGCGCTCCTCTTGGCACGCTCAGCCAGCATCGACGATCGTCGGCAAGAGAATGTATGCTTTTCGCGCGAGTTTGTCGAGCGCTCCGGCTCGCACTTCCCTCACCTTTCTTGTCCCCTCCGCGCCAAGTACGCGAATCATCTTGCGCCCCGTGCGCGGGAGTTGGAACTTCCCCGATGCAACTGCCGCGCGTTTGGGGCATCGCATCTCCCGTCCGTCACGGGCTGACCGACGGCGTTTTCATCAAGGGAAATTCTGTGGATGGAAGCCGCGTCCGTAGAGGTCTTGATAGACCCAGCCGAGGATGCGGATCTCAGCCGTGCAGAGCGCTTCGAGCCAGCACGAAGTCAAGTAGATGGCGCGCTCCTGCAACGTCGGAATTTTGCCCGCCTCCGCAAGCGCCGAAGCACTGTGCGCCGTCTGAAGGCGATAGGCGTCGGCGATCTCGGCGTTGGTGCGCCGGGCTTGATCAAGCGCCGCGAGCAACTCGCCGATCCATTCGTAGAGCGCGCGTTCGTCGCTGTAGGTTGCCAGCGCCTGAAAGACGCCAATGGCCAGCCGATCTTCGGCGCGCGAAAAAGCGAAGGCTTCGCCGTACGTCCGCTCGTCTTCGCGCCGTTTCCACTCGAAGAGTTCTTGGACGGCTGGATGGTTGATGACGGCGACGCGCGGATCGTAGCGCAGAAACCACTCGATCACCGCGGCGAGCGAGGTCGGTTCGATCTCGCCCTGTGCCCCGCGCTGCAAGGAGGGCGGACGGAACTCATCGGCAGCTTTCCCTTCGTTCATTTCGCCGCAAAGTTTAACGGTCCTCGGGCCGAAAACAAAGCCGCGGCGCGATGCACCAGCGCCGTTCATGTATAATCGGCGCTAACCCGTGGGGCGAAGCGCATGAGTTTGGGCACGCAAATCGTTTGGCTCTTGATCCTCGCCGTCCCGGTCGCTTGCATCTCGTGGACTGTGACGCACGAAGAGATCTTTCGCGAACCGCGTGATTTCTGCATCGCCAAGAGCCGCACGTGCCGCCGCCTGTTCGAGCGGAAAATTTTCTACCTGTTCACTTGCGAATACTGCTTCAGCCACTACGTCGCCGCCCTTGTCCTGCTCGTCACGCGCTTCAAACTTCTGTTCAACGACTGGCGCGGCTACTCGATCGCCTTCTTCGCGCTCGTTTGGGTGGCTAACCAATACACGAGCCTCTATAACCGCTTGCGCCTCGACATCAAAAAGGAACGGCTCGACATCGAAGCGAAACAGGTGGAGGTCGAAGAGATGCAAGAAAGCAAATAGCTCTTGGCCGCGCTTGCGCGCTGGCAACCATCAGCGAAAAGAGGCGACGAAGACGCCGCTCCTCAGTTCTCTTCGGCGTCTTCGTCGCGGAGCGCGCTGAACCGATCGAGCGCTACCTCTGGCGGCGTCCCCGAACAGCGCCGAGGCCGACAAGCCCTGTTCCAACAAGTAACAACGTCGCCGGTTCAGGCACAGCGACCTGATTGAGAGACACAACACCCGGCGATAAGTATGAGACGCTCAAGCTGCCGTTTGGGTTGAGCAGAATGGTCAGGATCGTGCCGTTCGGATCGGTGGTTAGAAGCGGCTCGTCGTTCGAGTCGTAGAGCGAGAGGCCGAAAGCGCTTCCCGAAGAGGCGCCGCTCGGCGCGTCGAGCGCTGGACCGGCGAACGTCAAACGGAAAGAGAAGTTCGACCCGAACGTGAAGCCTTGAAATAGTTCGTTGAACCCCGCGCTGTTCGCGATGGTCACCGTCGAAGGCAACGTGCCGCTCGCCCCGCCGCTGTTGGTCGAGGTCGGAGCGAGCGGGCCGCCCGTGAAAGCGAAGTTGGAAATGGTCACGGTCGCGCTTTGCGCAGTCACGTTGCCTGGATTGAATTGAAACGAAAGAAAGCCGCTCGTGCTGTTGATGGCGCTCGTGTTGACGAACACATCGTAGGTCACGGGCGCTGCTTCCGCCTGTGCGGTGGCGAACAACAGCAAAGCAGCGAGCGAAGTTAACAGTGCTTGCCAGCGATTCTTCATCATCGGTCTTTTCTCCCTAGAAGATTCCCGCATAAGTTTTGACCACGTAGCCGATGCGCGCGCTCGACGAACTGCGGAAACGCACGTTCACCGTCACGGCTTCGTTCGGCGCCAGCGCGGCGATGCCAGCGGTGACGTACGGATCGCCGTTGTAAGTGCCGTTGGCGTTGACGAGCGTGACCCCTGATGAAAGCTCGGTCAACACGATCTGCAACGGCCCGCTGATGGTTCGCGCGCTCGTGTTGGTGATGGTGACCGTTCCATTGTATGTGCGCGTCGCGCGATTGTAAATCAACCCGGAACTCGTCGCGCGAACCAGACTCGACACGTCTTCGGGCACGATGGTGACGGAAACGGTCGCCTGCGCGCTCGCGCCATGTGGATCGGTCACGCGATAGGTGAAAGAGTCGGTGCCTGAAGCGCCGGCGTCGGGCACATAGGTCGCCGTGCGATTGCTGTTATCGAACGCGACGCTGCCTTTGGTCGGAGCCGAGACGAGCGTGAAGCTGAGCGCGTCGCCATCGGGATCGCTCGCCTCGAGCGCGAAGCTGAGCGGCGTCGCGTACGTCGCCGTCACGCTTTGATTGCTGGCGATGGGCGCACGGTTAACCGGCGGCAGCGCGAAATAGGCGACCGGCATATCGTGATCCGAAATCCTCTCCGGTCGCGTCGCGTCGTTGCGGAAGGTTTCGGGGAAATCGGCATCGTTGCGTGCATAGGCGAAGCGATTGAAACGCCCGAAGGCGGCTTGATTGACGATGACGTGGTCGAGCACTTGCGCGTCACCGTTGTTCACGTATGAGTACCTCTCGACCGTCGGCAACTGGTCCACCAGATCGATGAAGTCTGGCTCCACCAAGTCGCTCGAGGCGAGCACAACCTGATCGGGCGGCGTCGGCTGCCCGCGCACTGTGCCGATCACATCCACATAGCCGTCGTTGAATTGGAAGGCGTTGTAATCGCCGACCGAGATGATTGGCTCCGCTGGCGCGGAATTTTGCAGCGATTGCAAGAGATTGGCCAGGAATTCGGCTTGCGCTCTTCGCTTGGCGCGCACGCGCGTCCCCTCGTTCGGATCGTTGATGCCTAGGAGGGATCGAAGGTGATTGACCACCACCGTCACGCCGACTCCGGCATCCGCCGCGTCGCGGCGCACACGCGCGCGCAGGACGAGCGGCGGACGATCGTTCAACAATTCCGGTTGATTCGTGATCGGGTTGAGGTAGGTCGCGTTTTTGCCTTCTTGCCGCACTTCGATGACTTCGACGCGACTCGCCTTGACCAGAAAGCCGACGTCGATGCCGCCCTGATCGTTGCCTTCGATCAAGAAGGCTTGGTAGTTCGGATTTGGACGCCCTGCGGCGACTTCGTCATCATTCAATTTGTTAGCGACCGCTTGAAGCGTCGCGATGTTCTCTACCTCTTCGACGCCGATGATGTCGGGCGCTTTCATCACCTGCCGGATGGCCAGCGAAGCCTTGTTCAACCGATTGCTGAAAGCCGTCGGCGTCAACACCGGCTCGCTGATCGCTGGGTCATCGGTCGCGTCGAAGAAGCGCTCCATGTTAAACGAACCGACCGTGAACTCATCCGCCGTCGGATCGGGCACGGCGATGGCGCTGCCTAGGTTCGACACGCTCGGCGGCGTTGCCGCATCTGGCAAGATGGTGTAGGTGCGAAAGCCGAAATCGAGCGGCCCAACGATGTTGGAAACCGTGCTACCCGCCGTGACGTTCAGCGCCGTGGCTCCGGGTTGCGCGTCGCTGTCGATGCGCAGCTTCTCGGGGTTTGCGTCGAAACGAGGCACGCAACACGGCGCGCCAGCGGGCAACGGATCAAGCACCGAAACTCCCGGTTCGCGGAACGGACGCGCCACGCCTGCGATAACGCCATAGAAAACTCCGTTCGAGACAGCGGTCGCGGTCGTTTCATTGACCGCACCGCCCGTCGGCGCGACGACGAGAAGGGTATCGACGCGCACACGCATCCCTTCGTACTTTTCAAGTTGCTCCACCGTTCCCGTGGGCGACGTATCGGCAGGCGTGAGTGTCACCGGTGCCGGCAACGGGTTATTGGTCGAGACGACCGTCACCGTGGGCGAATTGGAGATCTGCGTCAACGGCGGACTGTTCGGGTCCGAAGACGGGCGAAATTCGGTCACCGTACCCGTGACGTTGACGCGATTGCCGATGGTTGCTGCTGGCGGCGGGGCCGAGGAAGTAAAGACGAAGATCCCCTCGGAAGTGTTCGGGTCTCCGTCGGCTTCCGCTTCCGGCGCTTGGATGAAGAAACCGTTCGCTTTCAACCCGGTCACGATGCCGCTCGTCGTCACCGTTTGCCCAACCAGCGGCGAAGAAGATCCCGCGCCCTGAATCACATGGATCGGCGTGATGGAGGGCGGAGGTGACGGCGAGGGTGACGGCGTCGGCGCGCCGCCGCACGGATTGAGCGGCGAGCCGGTGTTGCGCGGCGTCGGTGCGCCCGTTGAGAAATCGGCGTTGTTGTTGTTGGTGTCAGTGCAGCCGTTGCCTGCGCGAAGAGCAGCGGTGGTATTGCTCAAGTTGGCCGTCGGCCCTGCACCCTCGAAGCAGTTGGCCGTGCTGCCGTAGCCGACGAAATCGACGATGTTAGCGGTCGGACAAGTGCCTGTAAGCGCAGTGGTGCTGCTGACGAGGGCGACCTTGCCCGACGTCGCGCTCATGGCGATGTTGCCGGTTGCATCAGGCGTCGGAAGATCGACCGTGCCGCCTGAACCGGCAGCTTGTCGGATCAAGTAGTACTGCCCCGGCTGAAGCGTTCCCGAAAGCGTCGTCACCTGCCACGTCGAGCCGGTGCTCGACGCATACTGCACCGACCAACCGGTGAGGTTCACCGCTGTGGTGCCGCGGTTGAATATTTCGATGAAGTCGTTCCTGTAGGTAGCGCCGCTGTTTCCGCCACCGCCGTAAACTTGGCTGATGACGATTTGCGGCGCGCCGGTCTGCGCGCCAGCGCTTCCGGTCCAAAGGATCGCTTGGTGGAGGGCGAAGATCGCCCCGACTAGAACGGTCAACAGCAAAGATCTGCGGACGGAGCCGCGTCCGATTCCCGTGAGCACGCGAAAATCCTTTCTCTCCGAAGAGGACGTCGTTGTCAGAACGTTTGGGGAAGAGCGCCGCCTTTTTACACGCGCCAGCGCGGGCGCGTCAAGCCGACGCGCAAGAAAATCCTTCTCCGAGACCGTTTGAAGGCAAAGGATAAACGACGCCGTGCTAAACTTCGGTTAAGCGGCAGTTAAATCGAGGTGAATTCATCCCAATGGTGAACCGAATGGGTTGATCGCACGCCGTTCTTCACTGTGCGTTCGACCGCTGGCGAGTTGGTCGGGCGAAGAGAGCAGCGCCGGAGCGCGCTCTTTCCTGATCGGTGAAACATTCGGAGCAGAAAGCGCGGCTTTTCGCCGTTCTTGCCTCCTTCTTGACCGAATCTGATGGGAATGTGAAACGTTCGGAACAGGAGGCGCGGTCTTTTTCGACCGTTCGTTCAAATGTAGTTGCAGCCTTCGGTGGACCAGTGCCCGAACCGGGCTGAGCGAGGCTTCAGCGTTCGACTACTGCTTTTTTCAATCGCCGACCGCTTGCAGTCTGGCGCGCGCCTCGGCCAAGCGCAGTTCGGCTTTCGGCAGCATGATGCGGAAGGTGGTGCCGCGCCCGACGGCGCTCTCGACCGTGATCCGCCCGGCATGTTCCTGAACGATGCCGTAGGTGACCGCCAGCCCCAATCCGGTGCCGATGCCGACGCCTTTGGTCGTGAAGAACGGATCGTAGATGCGCGGTAGGTCTTCGGGCGCGATGCCGATGCCGTTGTCTGCCACTTCGATCACCACGACGCCGTCCTCTTCGTCCGTCGTCAGCGTGATGCAACCGCCGTCGATGATGGCATCGCGTGCGTTCAAGAGCAGGTTCGTAAAGACCTGTTGCAGTTTGCCGGCGTTGCCCCACGCGGGCGGTAAACCTTCTCGGTAGCGACGTTGGATTTCGATCTGCCCTTTGCGAAGCTGCGGCTCGAGAAGTTGCAGCGTGTCGTCGAGTACGCGATTGATGTCCACCGGCCCGAACTCGGCAGCGCTGCCCGTGCGCGAGAAGTTCAATAGGTTGTTGACGATGCCAGCGGCGCGCCCAGCTTGACGCTGAATCTTTTCGAGCAGCGCGTGCTTCGGATCCGTCGGCGGGATCATCCCGAGCAACATCTGCGTGTAGCTCGAGATGCCGGTGAGCGGCGTGTTGATCTCGTGCGCGACGCCGGCGGCGAGCAAGCCGATCGAAGAGAGCTTTTCGGCCTGTTGCAACTGCTCTTCGAGCTGCGTGCGAGTCGTCGCATCTTCGAGCACGACGAGCGTTCCCGTGGTGCCATGGACGTCGGCGCGTTGCAACGGCGCGAGCGCGATGTTCAACACGAGTGGGCGGCCATCGCGCGTGCGCGCGCGCAGTTTGTACTTGTGGCGCACTTCGGCGAGCGTCCACCCGGCGCTGCCGAGAAGTTCGCGCAACGTGTTGGCGAACCCTTCGTCGAATAGCTCTTCCACCCGACGACCGATGATCTCGTCGCGCCGCACCTGCATCATCTCTTCGAAGGCCGAATTGCAGCGCGTGATCCGCCCTTCGCGATCCACGGCCAAAAGGCCGATGTTGACCGACTCGACGATCGATTCGTTGAACTCTTTGAGCTGTTCGAGTTCGGCTGCGCGCGCTTTCTGCTCTTGATAGAGCAGGCTGTTTTCGATGGCGACGGCAACGTAACCAGAAACCGTGCGCAGGATCTCCAAGTCTTCCGACGAAAGGAGCGCGCCGTGTGCCGACCGGCCCAATCCGATCACAGCGACCACGCGCCCACGCACCGCGCACGGGACGTAGTAGTGCAGCGCGCGCCGCACGGAAGCTTCCGATTCCGGCACGAGTTCGAGATCGTCGGCGCGCACGACGCCCGTCCTAGCCGAGTGAACGCGAATCGCTTCGCGGAAGTTGGCGGGCAGCGCGACGCCGTTGAGCCCCACGGCACGCGCCACGCGATAACCAGAAGCCTCACTTGCATCCTCGATGAGGATGGCAATTCGCTCGACGCCCAAAACCTGTTGCAGGCGATCCACGAGCGCGTCCAACAGCGGTTCCAACGCGGTGGTTGCCGAAAGCGTCCGCCCGAAATCGAGCAGGCTGTTCCTCAAATCGTACCGCTCGCCGTAGAAAAGCCGATCCGTCTTCTCCTGCAAGAAGTTTTTGATCGGTGCCGCCGTCATCACGATCACCGCCATGGCGATCACCGCAACGACGAACCGCAGCGTCACCATTCCCGGTTGCAGGTCTTCGCTGCCGATGGCATACAACCCGGCGACATAGACCACCGCCCCGATCATCAGCGCAATGGCCAGCGTCGTCAGCGCATAGACGGCGGCGCGCCGGACGACGATGTCAACGTCCATCAGCCGATAACGCACCACGGAGTTGCCGAAGGTGAGCGGAATCAACGCCAGCGGCACAAGCGCGAGGTCCGTCATCCAACTTTCGACGACGACCCCCTCGAACAGATAAGCGATAGCGTAGAAGAGCGTAAACGGCGTGATGGCCAGCGCCGAGCCCCAGACGATCCACTTCAGTTGCTGTCGAACGACGGCGTTATCGCTGCGGATGAAGCGGCGCACCAGCAGCAATGCTCCCACCACGAGCGACGCCCAAAAGAGCGCAAACGAAGTGGTGTAGAGACCCGCGATCCAAGCGTTTGGGATCTCGAGCCGAGAAGAGGGAACGAAATGGACGAGCGCTGCAAAACCGATGAGCGCGGCCGCCGGAGCGTAGAGCAGCGCCAGCAGCCAACGCCTTGTCTCGAACAAGCGGCGGCGAACCGGATAGAGGGCGCAGAAGTGGATGAAGAGCGGCGCGAAGAGAATCAAGGCGGCCGTGTCCAAAAAGGAGATCGCAAGATCGAGATCCTCGTACGTCCCAATCGGTTTGTAGAAGTGGAAGACGAATGCAGTCAAACAGAGCGCGACGAAGTGTGGCACGAAAGGCGTCCGCCCACCCTGTTTGAAGAGGACGAAAAGACCGACCAACAGATAGATAAGTCCGATCGCTTCGATGATCAGATCGCGCGCTGTCCACCGCTCGACCGAGTCCAAGCCGTAAAGATCGGCATAGTAGAAACGCGTTTCGGGCGGAAACGATGGACGCTCGATCAGGTAGTGAAGATTGCCGCCGACGCCAGCCTGCTCTAGGTAGATCCCCACGTGCGCGGCGCGTTCCAACTGCTCGAAGTGCAGATCGTCGAAAGCGACGGCGAGCAACTTGTCTCCGGGCAGAATCCCAGCGCGTGCGCCGACCGAACCGGGTACCACCGACCGCGCGATGATGCCATCTTTGCCGTCCGCCCACTCGACCCCATCCGTGGGCGGCAGCTCATGCGTCACCCGCTGCGCGAAGTTGAGCGCCCCAGCCGCGACGAGTACCGCTGCCAAGATCAGCAACGCCCAAGTCCGAGTTGTGAGCACCGGGTTCTTCACCAGATCCAGCCCCTACGAGCAGCGAAACGCGAAAACCGCTTCATTCCGGGCAAATTCCGTTCCACTTAGTTCCGTCGCCGACGGAAGCCGCTCATGCGTGCACCACGTGCAATCCAGAAGGTTTTGACCATCAACATTTTACGTAAGGGTCGCGGCGTTTCACCGCGCCGCTCGCGACCGGTCCGCTGCCGTTCATGGTCTCCAAAATCTTGGATTTCATCCAAAATCTCGGATGAAGCCCGCGCGCGCATCGCCGATCAAAGCCGCAACGCCTTGATGATGCAGCACATACGCACCGGGCGCGAGCGCCGGAAGCACGTCGGGAGATCTCCAAGATTTTGGAGGCGCTCGGGACCTACGCGCCCGCAGGCAGGTGGCACGACGATGCAACCGCCCCCCGTTTCGAAAACGATGCGTGGTGCGCGCAGGGAATCCTCAGGGAGACGAAAGCCCGCGTTGGTTTTGCAAAACGCGGGCTTGTTCAACCACTCTTCGTCATCCTTTCATCCAGCCAACTAAAATCGGATCAAGATACCGCCGCGCACAGATCGCGGAAGCGAGCTGATGAAGACCATCTTTTCCCCATCATCCGCATTGGGTTGAAGGTTGAGCACGTTGCGCGCGTCGAGCACGGCTTCCGCGCGTACGGGCAAGCCGAACGTCGGTAACTCTTGCGTCACCAGAATGCTCAACGATGGGTCATAGACGGCCAAGCGTCCGGCGAAAGGATCGATGGCGAAGATCGTCGCCCGCGGCGAAAACCTGAAGACGGTCTGCACGCGCGTCCCACGTCCGAGATCGGCATCCATTTGCGCGGCGAGCGTCTGGAAAAAGCCGCTGCGGAAAAGCCGCGCAGGATCGCCAAGTCCTTCGGTAGAGAGTTCTTGACCGCGCCCGAACGAATACCCGGCCGATGCGCTCAATGCGCGGCTGATGCGGCGCGTGTAGATGACGCGCAAACCGCGCGCCGCTCCCTGTTGATTGGCGATGCGCAGCAGTTCGACTCCGCCTTCGCTGTTGGTCGCATTCAACGGTAGCCCCATCAAACCGACGCCGCGTCCATCCACCGTGTCGAAGAAAGCGGCCGCTTCCACGCGCGAGCGCTCGTCCAAAACGCGCTCCAAACCGATTTCCAAGCGGCGGCTGCGTTCCACCACGGCGCGACCATCAACGAGTGCCACTGGCTGCACCCCGAATTCCTCGAAGGCCGCATCGCTTCCTTCGACCACCGTTTCCCGCCGCGTTCCCTCCTTTGGTGCTGCGGCGTAAGCGGCCCGCACGCGCGTGCGCGAATCGACATCGAACTGCACGCCCAACCTAGGCACGAGTGAATCAGCGCCGCCCGCACCGACCAAGCGCGCATAATCCAGTCCGAGCACCACCACCACACCGTCGCGCACGACCCACTCATCGACGGCCCGCACGGAGAACTGCTGCAAATCCTCGTTCAACAGTGGGCGCGATTGCTGCGCGACCAGCAACTTCGCCTGTGCGCTGCCGACGGCGAAGCTGGCCCGATGGCGATCGTTGATCCTCCGTCGCGCCGTCGCCTCGAAGCGCGAACCCGCGCCAGCGGCGACCTGCCCGACGAAGACCACGTCCGAGTCGTCATCGACCGGTGTTGCGACGGCAACGTTGATTCCGGGCGTAGCGACGCGCATGACGCCATCGGAAGCGGCGAAATAGGTTTCAACGACGCCGTGCGCTGCTCGTCGAGACGGCGGGTCTTCGGATGGAACTTGCGGTTCCTCTTCTTCAAGATTGAAGACCGATCGGCGGTTGTTGGCCAGACGAAGACGCCATTTCGGATCGTTGCGGTCAGCCCTTCTTTCTGGCAGCGTTCGGCCTGAACCGATCGGCTCCAGATTGAAACGATAAACGAGTTCAGTTGACGGGGCGACGACCACCGACGCGAAGCTCGTTGCGTTGAAGCCATCGGCGATGGCGCGCAAGATGTAGCGACCGGGAAGCGCGTGCAGCCGGAACGAGCCATCCGTCGCACTACGCGTCTGCCGGACGATCTTCTCGGCGCCTTCGCGCACGAGGACGACCCAGGCACCAGCGAGCGGTCGGCCCTGCTCATCACGCACCGACCCCGTGATGGTGCCAAATGGGCGGCTGCTTCCTAGAACTTCTGCAACAGGCAGCACGATGCAGATCAGCAACGCACCGACCACTGCTGCGCCAAAGGGCAAGCGGGTTTTGCTCATTCTCGTCAGACCCTCCCTCGGCATGAACGCCTTCCAGCAACCGCGTGGCGAGCCGTGCAAACGACGACCAACGGCGCACCAGAAGAGTTTGACCGTTCGGTCGAAGTTTGTGCTTATTTTCCGCCATGCTCGGAAGGGGTGTCAAGCTGCGCTTGCCCACCCGTGAAGCAAAGTCGAACCTTCAATCAGCCTCTTTCCGACCGGGTCGAACTACCTTCTGAACCTCAATCCTCCTACTCAATCGGCCGCCAATGGCGCGAGGGTTTGAATCAAGGACGAAAGCGGAACTCTCGTTTTGATCTTTAGTCGTCCCCAAAACGGGTGTGAAACCGCGCTTCTCTCGCGCTCGGAGAGATTTGGCAGGACGAGCCTTGAACGTCGCTAGCCGCCGCAATCTGCGGTCGCGCGAAGCAGCGGTCGCCCCGACATCGCCCAAGGGGTTGCCTGCTTTCAAGACTCATTGCTCTGTTCGGCGCAAAGAGCAGCGGCGGCGGCCTTGAGCTGTCGCTGTCGCACGGCCAGCAGCTGATCGCGGTGCCTGTACCATTCTTCATCCGCCGCTTCGCGCTCTCTTTCCGCCGTCAAGGCGCGGCGCGTTTCCGCTGGAGCTGGGCCGCCGATCACGCTTCGCACGCCGACAAAGCTCGTCGGATCGAGCGACGCGCGAACCACTTCAGGCGGAAGCGAGAGCGTGCGCCCGATCACTTCGCGCGCCGCTTCCTGCAGCAACCTGTGCGCCGCTTGCGCGATGAGATCGACATGCAGACTGTCGGCCGGCGTCTGAATCGCTTCCAACACGCTCTGCGTCCGGCGCACGAAAGCCGCGACGATGCGATGCGCCGTCTGAAAAGCCAATCCTTCGTGCCGCACGATCGCATCGGCAAGCTCGGTCACCGTGATGAAATCTTCCGAAGCGCGTTCGCGCAATCGTTCTAGATTAAACTGCGCGCTCGAGAGAACCGCCGCAAAGAGCGCCGTCGCCCGCCGTGCATCGCGCACCGCCCGCCAAACCAGCGGTTGAAGATCATCCTCGGCATCGTTAACGTCGCCGAACGGCGTGTTGTGGACCACTGTGAAGACGCTCTGCGCCCCGGCGAGCGCGCAGCTTGCCAAGGCGCGCACGTGTTCGAGCGCGACCGGGTTGCGCTTCTGCGGCATGATGCTCGAAATCTGCACGTAACCATCGGAAAGCCGCAAGAAGCCGAACTCGCGCGTCGCCATCAGCAAGAAGTCCTGCGCGAACCTTCCCACGTTGACCATTGCCACCGCGACCGCGCCCATCGCTTCCGTCAGGTAATCGACGGCGCTGATCGCCGCGTAAGAGTTTTCGGCGACCCCTTCGAAGCCGAGCAACTCGGCCGTGCGCGCGCGATCGATGTCGAAACCCGTGGTCGTGATGGCGCAGGCGCCGAGCGGCGAAAGGTTCGCGTTCTCGAAAGCGCGTTGCAGCCGCGCGACGTCGCGGCTCAAAACTTCCGCCATCGCCAGCAGGTAGTGCGCGAGCGTCGTCGGTTGAGCCGGTTGCGTGTGCGTGTAGGCCGGAATGGTCGTCTCGTGGTGACGCGCCGCTTGATCGAGCAAAGCGCAGCGCAGATCCATCACCGCGCGGATCAAGGCGAGAAGATCGCGCCTGAGCCTCATGCGATAGATCGTCACGTCTATGTCGTTGCGGCTGCGCGCCGTGTGCAAACGCCCGGCTGTCTCTTCGCCGCACTTTTCGCTGAGCCGTTGTTGCAAGTAAAAGAAAAGATCTTCGCAGCTTCCATCGTATCGCGCGGCGAGTATCTCATCGCGATTCATCCCTTCGAGCGCACGCAAGATCTGGCACGCATCTTCGCGCGAGATGATGCCGCGTTCTGCGAGCATCACCGCGTGGGCGATGTCAACCTCAATCAAGGCATCGAGGAAAAGCCGCTTGGCATCCTCGAAAATCTCCGCCAGCACGTTCTCCGCGTAAGCGGGCGCCGGGAATCTCTCCTTCTGTTCCACTGGACCACTCCTCTTCGAGAAATCTTGCCCTTCAGCGATTCAGCTCTCCCGTCCGGTGATCCTCACCGCGCCCCGCCAGCTTGCGCCGAAAGCTTTCGGCTTGACGAAACGTGAGCCGTCCGACTTTCCGCGAAACGCCGGGAATCGATCTTCAACGCATGGCTTCGCTCAACACGTGATGGAGCTTTCGCCAAACTCAGAAGGTTGGCGAACAACCTGTATGCGCCGGGCACGCCCGCGGGCAACTGCCTGAACCACGCATAAGACGTGTAGACATACTTGCCGCGTCCGATCTCGGCGTAGACTTCGCCGCCCGTCTGCGGCGGCTCGCCCGCGTCGTGCGATTCAAGAAGCGGCACATAGCGCGCATCGTAGGTCGTGAAGTTGTAGAGGCTTCGTTCCTGCACCCAACCGCGCCAATCATCCGCTGTGATCTTGTTCGGGAAATTGAAAGCCGGATGATCCGGCACAAGTATCTTCACCGGCGCGTTCTCGTCCGTAACCCGCGCCGCCATCTTCGCCGGAAACGGAGCCAGCCCGCGCTCGACGTAATCGGGCCGTTGGTACTGCACGATCAGCGTTCCGCCCTGCCGCACGTAATCGAGCAACCGACGGTTGTTGGCGACAAAATCGGGCCGAACTTGCGACGCACGAATGCCAACGACGATCACGTCGAACCGCGCAAGATCGCCAACCGCCAGATCATCTTCGTTGAGCAAAGTCACGTCCAGTCCCATCTGCCTGATCGCTTCGGGCACGCGGTCGCCGCTTCCCATGATGTAACCGACGCGCACGGGCGCGACCTTCAAATCGAGCACGCGAAACGTGGCCTGCGCCGGCGCGTAAACGCGATGCGTTTGAATGTGCGGGTAGCTGATCTCGCGTTCCGCGAGCGTGAACCGTCGTCCGTCCGCTTCGGCCTCGGCGCTGATCCTGTACGCATCCGCGCGCGCGCCGCCGGGAACGCGCACCGTGAAGACAAGCGTTCCCTTCTCGCCTTTACGCTCGAGCGCGAATGGAGCTGAAGCCGGCTCAACGCGCCAACCATTGGGCACATGCAAACTCACCCGCCCGTTGACAGCGCGCGAAGCGTTGCTCGAAAGTCGCACGAAGACGCGCCGCTCTGTCTCTTGCGCTGAAGTCGGAACGATGACCAACTCGGGATCGAGCGCAACCGAAACCATCGGCACGACGTTGATCTCGCGCCTGATCTCGCCACGAACCGGATCGGCGTAACGATACTGGACCGGCGCGGTAATGGTGACCGGCTCGCCTCCGACTACCGCTTCGACTTCAGCGCTGACGAGCGGTTCATCGAAGGGTCTGGATTTCGGCGCGTCGCTCGTCCAGCGGAAAAGGTCCCCATCGCGCGGCTCGCGCAACCAGTATGGCATCGTCGGCCCTTCGCCATCGGGCACGGTGATGCGAAAGCGCGCTTGATGCTGCGGCGTCTCGCGCCCTTCAAACTCGCTCGCGACCAAAAGGGCGTTCGATTCAGGAGCGACCTCTTCGCTGCGCCAACCGGCAGGCGCGCGCAAACGAATCGCTTTGATCTCAACCGCCCTCTCGTCCGACAGAAAGACGCGCGCCGTGACGTTCAATCGATCTCCCGCAACCACCGTTTCGTCATCGGCCAATGCGTCAACTCTGATCGCCGCCGCGCGCCATAACGCTTCGGCGAACTGCGCTTCCTTCTGTGCAAGCAGGAAGTCGGCATCATACTTCGCATCTTCGCTCTCGCCGCTCGCGCGCAAGCTTGCGCGCAATTCGCGCGTCCGTCGCAACCCTTCGGCGAGAATGGGGATGAGCTTGCGCGGTTCCATCGCATCGAACTCGCGCAGAGCGCGCCGCGCAAGATCCTGTATGACGCCGAGCCGTTCGATGATGCTCGCATCGCGTATCCCAGCTAACTGTGCGATGCCGCGGATCGTCACGTCGATGCCATCGAAGACGCTTCGCTCATCGCTCGCGCCCGCGGCGCTTTCGAGCAAGCGCACGCCCGAGGTTTGTGGGCCGAGAAGCTCGAGCGTCCCCATCTCCTGCGATTTGTGCTGGCTGCGTCCGTACATCGCGATCTCGAAGTAACTGCGACCGAGCAACTCATCGTGCCGCCCCGTGTCGAGCAGCAACGTCGGACGATTGTTTGGATCGGCGCCGCGCCGAAATCCTTCGCTCACGTAAATCTTGAGTGCACGCCATGGACGTAACCCTTCAGCAAGCTGCTCGGGGAAGGCCTTCGGATCGGCGGCCAAGCGAAAGGCGAGCGGAGTGAGATAACCGGCGAGCTGATGTTGACCGTGGCCATCGGCGGGCGTGCCCGTAAATCGGGCGATGATGACGAGCGGGCGAAAGAGCCGGATAACGCGCACCATGTCGGCCAGAATCTCGCGCTCACCCCAACGCGCGGCGGCTTCCGCGCGCGTTTTTGTAAAGCCGAAATCGAAAGCGCGCGTGAAGAACTGCTCGCCGCCGTCGAGCCGACGCGCCTGCAATAACTCTTCGGTGCGAATCACGCCGAGCGTTTCGAACAATTCTGGACCGATGATGTTCTGCCCGCCCTCGCCGCGATTGAGCGCAAGATAGGCCACGCGCGCCCCATCGCCGCGCGCAAGCCGCGCGATGAGCGCCGAATCTTCGTCGTCGGGATGCGCGCCCGTGTGAAGCGCGCTCGCCGTGGTCTGCAAACGCACAAGCAACTGGCCCAGCGCGAAAGCGCCATCATCATAAGGCGAACGCACTTGCGCGCGCTCTACCTGAAGCGACGCTAAAATGATCGCGATCGCGCAGAGCGAAGATAAAAGGCGAAGCGAAGCGCCCTTCGCGAAATGACCGACTCTTCTCATGTCCTCCCCCAGGCGATCCATCGGACCTTACGAAAGCATCTTCCAACCTTGCGCGCGCTCAAGCTTTAGCTTCAGCGCACCAGGCGATCCATCAGACCTGACGCAAGCATCTTCTCGACCGGTGCGCCGCGCGGGATGAATTCGCAAGACGCCTCACCGACGATCAGAACGATCGCCCTCTGACCTTTTTGTCCGTCAAGCTGAGAAGCGTTCCGACGACGACCACCACGACGCACCCGATGACGTTGAACCACAAAAAGGCGATCCCGGTGTACCGGCTCGCGATCCAGACAGACGCAATGCCGAAGAGCAATCCCCAGAAAGCACCGCGCCCCGTCGCGCGCGGCACGGCGAAAGCGAGGACGAAGACGCCGAGCAGTGAGCCATAGAAGAACGAGCCGAAACGATTGACGACTTCGATCAGCGAACCGAGCGAAGTCGAGTAGAGCGCGACGATGCAGGCGAACACACCCCAGAAGGCGGTGGCGAGAGGCAGCTCGCCGCGCCAAAACCGGCCCACTTGGGGCGCGATCTCAGCCCAGCCGCGCGCGCAGGAAGTCCAGCGTCCGCTCCCAGGCGAGCCGGGCCGCCGCCTCGTCGTAGCGGACGGGGATATCCGGGGCGAGGTTGGGCGCCCGTCGCCTCATGCCGGGGCCGCCCCGCATCCCCTCACCCATCATGTTCATGCCGAAGCGGGTGTTCCACATCAGGTTGGGGCCGGGCT
>CAKZOF010000530.1 GCA_937135995.1 uncultured Pyrinomonas sp. | reverse complement strand
TCGCTTCGATGATGCCGCGCGCGACGCCCTCGGGCGCATGATGCGTCGTCGGAACCTTTAACTGCCCAATGACCTCGCGCGTCTCGTGATCGATGACCACGGTATCCGTGAACGTGCCGCCGACATCGATGCCGACGCGCACGCGCCGCCGCATCGCTCGCGCTTCGTCCCCCATCTTCCCGTTGCGCTCCGCACACATGATCCGACGCTCGCTCGACTCAAGACGTGATCAAGGGTCCCTTGTCTTCTCTCGACTTGGGAAGCGATGACCGTTCCTCTCTCTCCCCCACGCGCCCACGCGTTTATTCGAGAACGGCTACATCATCCTCTCCGTCTTCGGGGCGACATGGCTGAGCCAACGCGCCGCGGAACGGTTCTTCGAACAGATGGAGAAGCGCTTAGATGCGCGCTTCGACACGTTATCGGTCGAGATTCGCTCCGAGATCAAACGTCTGGACCAGCGCATAGATTCGCTCGAAAAACGCATAGGTTCGCTCGAGCAACGCATCAACTCGCTCGAACAACGCTTCGAGCAGCGCATCGCTTCCATTGAACAGCGTCTCGATCGCATTGAACGCCAACTCGAAGCCTTCTTCAAACCTGTGCCGCCGCAACGTTGATCCATCGACTCCGGCATCTCGTTCACTTCCGAGCTTTTTCGGCTCTCGCATCCAGCGGTTGCGCCCGCAGCCCGGCGCCGATCTCGAAAATGCCGGGGATGCCGACGGGCAACCGCCCGGCGATCTCGACTTCGCCGAAGATCGCCCGCGCGGCGGCTTCCTGCGCTACGTCCTCGATGGCGTAGGCGGCCATGTACACGGGCGCTTCCGGAAACTGGCGGATCAGGTAGGGGCTACCGAAGGCGACGATCGCCGTCCGTTTACCGAGCGCGAGAAGCTGTCGGATGAAATCTGTCTGCCGATCGGGCAGCGCGACCGTCCCTTTGAGCGCGGCGCGTTTGACGAACGGTGCGATGATGATGTTCTCGGCGCGCTTCGCCTCTTCGATCATCTGCGCATATTCAGCCTCGGTCGTGCGCGGATCGGCCTTGAGGATCCGCGCCCCTTTGACGCGCCGCTCGATCTGCGGGATCAGCGTCCGGCCCTCTTCTGGGTCATCGTCGGCGGCGACGACGACGTAGAGCGCGCTAGCGGCGCGCGACTGGTCCAGCGGAAGCAATCCGCCTTCGTTTCGTAGAAGCGTCATGGAACGCTCGGCGACGCGCCGCGCCTCTTGAACGTTCTCCGGTTTCTCCACGAGCCGATTGACGGCGCTCAGATCGACCATCCTATTCTGGACCAGTCCCAAGCGATATTTGGCCCGTAGCAGACGGCGAACCGAATCGTCGATCCGCGCTTCTGTAATCTCGCCGCGCCGTACGGCCTCTTCGATCGCCCTGATCGCCGCCGTCGGATCGGGCGGAAGGAGCGCTACGTCGGCCCCGGCTTTGATGGCACGCACGGCAGCGTCTGGACCGGGATAATTCTTCGTGATCGCGCCCATGCCGAGCGAATCGGTGACGACGATCCCATCGAACTTCAGCTCGCGCCGGAGAAGATCGGTCGTCATCTGTGGCGAGAGCGTCGCCGGGTGACGGTCGCCCGTGATCTTCGGCAAAGCGACGTGCGCTGTCATGACGGCATCGACGCCTGCGGCGATGGCCGCGCGAAACGGCACGAGTTCCATTCGATCGAGTCGCGCGCGGTCAACCTCGATCGTCGCCAACCCGATGTGCGAATCGGTCGCCGTATCGCCGTGGCCGGGGAAGTGCTTGGCTGTGGCGAGCGCGCCGCCATCGCGCACGCCGCGGACGAAAGCCGCGACGAAGCGCGCGACCTGTTGCGGATCGGCGCCGAAGCTGCGGATGTTGATCACGGGATTGTCGGGATTGTTGTTGATGTCGGCGACCGGCGC
>CAKZOF010000529.1 GCA_937135995.1 uncultured Pyrinomonas sp. | reverse complement strand
AGAAGAGCGTGCGCGACGTTCGATCATGAGGATGGCGCGCGGTCGAAGCGCAAAGAGGCGACCGAAGGATTCCCTTGTACAACTCAGCGCGTCGCAAGGGGGGCGCAGGGCGCGAGGCTACGAAGAGAGCAGTCGGCGCAACGCGCCGATGCGCTCTTCCGGTTCGCCATACCGCGCGCGGTAATCGGCGATGCTGCGCCGAATGATCTCCAACGCTTCGGCGCGGCCGTACACGTCGATGATCTCGACGCGGCGCGGGGCTTCGTCGGGAAGTTGCTTGTAGCTCAGGAAGTAGTGCTTGAGCCGATCGATCAAACCTCGCGGGCATTCGCCGACGTCTTCGAACCGCCCGTAAACGACATCGGATTCAAGCACGGCGATGATCTTGTCGTCGGCGTCGTTGCCATCGATCATC
This sequence comes from uncultured Pyrinomonas sp., assembly GCA_937135995.1. Lineage (GTDB taxonomy): Bacteria > Acidobacteriota > Blastocatellia > Pyrinomonadales > Pyrinomonadaceae > Pyrinomonas. The sequence goes on along the minus strand of CAKZOF010000529.1, from coordinate 2,956 downwards.
CGCAAACCGCCGATGGGACGCGCGCGCACGAAGAAGTTGCCGTGGGCGGCGGTCTTCTCCGTCAACACGCAGATGTCCATCGGATCGCCATCGCCCTCGACATCCGACAGTCCGGTTCGCTGGCGGCAGATTTCAGCCACCGTTTCGCCGCAAAACGTTTGCGGGATGAAACCGTAGAGCGTCGGGCAGAAAGAGGAGAAGCGTTGCGGGCGATCGACGCGCAGGTGGCCCGAAATCTTGTCGAGTTCGTACTTGACAGCATCGGTCGGGACGATCTCGATGTAGGCGTTGACCACTTCGGGCGCTTCTTCGCCTGGGGCCACGCCGTGCCACGGATGGGCCTGAAAGAGCAGCGTGAAAAGGTTGTGGAGTTTGCTCTCTTGCGTCTTCATCGTCATCGTCGAAAGACGACCACTCTGGTCTGAACGAACGCCGTCACACGAATCCAGCTTGGGGATCAACGCCGGAACAGCCCGCGCCGCTCCGACATCAATCTCACGGGAATGCGAACGCGGCCGCCATCGCGCCAGACCTCGACTTGAATCACGTCGCCCACTTCGTGACGGTCGAGAATGCGCGTCAGATCGTCTCTGTTGCGCACGCGCTCGCCGTCCACGGCGAGGATGATGTCGCCGAGCACGTAATCTCCGTCAGGCGTGACCGAGATGCCGCGCAAACCGGCTGAAGCGGCCGAACCGCCCGGTTCGACCTGTACGATGATAAGCCCCTCTTCAACGGGCAAGCCCATCTCGGGAGTGACGTCGCGCGTGTAGACACCGAGCTTGGGCCGAACGACATAACCGTTGCTGATCAACTGCGGAACGACGCGCTTGGCGACGTTGACCGGCACGGCAAAGCCGACGCCAGCGAACGCCCCCGACGGACTCAGGATCTGCGAGTTGATGCCGATCATGCGCCCGTGCGAATCGAGCAACGGGCCGCCGGAATTGCCTGGATTAATGGAGGCGTCGGTTTGAATCGCCTCGATCAAACGTCCGGTCGCCTGCGAGTAGATCGGCCGCTGCAAACCGCTGATGATGCCGGTCGTCAACGTCCGATCGAGACCGAACGGGTTGCCAATGGCGAGCACTTTTTGACCGACCATCAACTGGTCTGAATCGCCGAAAGGCACCACGCGCAGAAGATCGCGCGGCACGTTGTCGACCTTGATCACAGCCAAGTCCGTGTCCGGGTCGCGCCCGACCACGCGCGCACGGAAGACTCGGTTGTTACCGAAATCGACCAGCAGTTGCCGCGCGTCGGCGATGACGTGATCGTTGGTCAGAATGTGCCCTTCTTGATCGATTACCGAACCGGAGCCAGTGCCTTCGCGCGGCACGGGATCGAAGAAGCTTCGCCCGCCCGAGATCGACTTGATGTTAACCACACCGGGCGAAATGGCGCGATAGATCTCGATGTTGTTGCGCTCATCGGTCGCCACCGACGGGTCGGTGATGCCGGGCGGGGCCGTTTCCGTGAAAGCGGCGCCATCCGGCTGGAACCGCTGGCTCCAGCGATTGAAACACGAAACTAGTCCCGCCGCGACCAACGCCGAAACGAGGGCGATCAGCAACATCTGGCGGACGGACAGCTGATAGAGTCTTTGCGAACGATTCATCGTCTTCGACGCTCCAGGGGGCGCGTGCTCCTCCAGTGAAGTCTAACTCCGCAGCCAGCCTTTAGCCAACCCGCGCCGGCCTCGATCTCTAAAACGCCTGTGTGCGAAGCAAAGTTTCCGAAAGGCCCCAGTTGCGGTTCGCCCGAATGGTATGGTCTCGACTCGGCGCCTACTCCGGACGAAGACGATTGAACGGACCAGCCGCGGGCGCGCTCCCGTCCTACAAAGGGATTCAGACGGCGCTGAAGAGCGCAACGGCCACCGATTCGAAGAACCGCAGCGCCGCAGCCGTCGAGAACCGGTCATTGAGCGTCGTGGCGGCTGTGACAGCGTGGATGAACATCAGACCGATGTAAAGGGCAAGTGCGACATTGAGCCCGCCGCGCGCCAGCCCACGGTCGGACCAGCGCCAGAGAACATAGGCCGCAAACGCGCCGACAAGCAACTTAACGGCGAGAAAGGGCGCATCCCCGCCTTCAAGCAACCGCGCCATCAACCAATTACCCTCTTCAGCCATTCCGGCGCGCACCCAAAGTAGCGTGAGTTTGGCATCCAAGAGGTTCAACAGGAAAAGGAGCGTGCATTTAGCTGGCGCGTTCACACGAACCCTCCGCAAAAAGATGTTTAACCGCACCTCTCAACGCAGAAGCCCTAGCCAACAGCGGCTAGGGCTTCAAACGCGTGAGGGGAAACGACGAATCGTTCTCTTGTATCCGAGATACAGTTTGAATAGACCGCCGATTCCGCAACTGACGTGAGGATCGAACCATGAAAATAGAGTGAGGTACGCTGCCGATTCTACAAGTGGCAGGGAAAGGCTTGCGCAAGCGCCGATGAGTTACCCCAGTTTTCCGCGTTGGAACTCGTCCAACAAGTCGGCGGGAACAAGCTTGCGCGAGCGCCGGTGGGCTATTCAGTTGAGTTCAGCAGCGAGCGCTCGTTGCGACGGTGGAGCGCGTCGTTTCGGCGTGGGCGAAAAGCAGAACGGGGTTTTTCTTCACTTTCGACGCTCGGCGCAGTTTTCCGAGCGCTTTTTGATGAAGCGGTGAGAAGTTGCGGTGCGAGATCAATCGATGGAGAAGCGGCGGGCGCTCTTTCCACGCCCCCGTTTTCTAATCAGCGCGCGTTCATGATCATCAGGATGAAGAGCAGCGGCAAATAGAGCACCGACGCGAGCAGCACTTGTCGCGCGTGGTTCTTCGCAAGCGACCGCGCAGCGCGAATGCTCGCCCACAAGTAGACGGTGCCGAGCACCGCCGCGCCCCAGAAATAGACCGGACCGGCGAGACCGATCAACGTCGGCAGCAGACTGACGGGCAACAGAGCCGAAGCGTAGAT
>CAKZOF010000528.1 GCA_937135995.1 uncultured Pyrinomonas sp. | reverse complement strand
CTCGTTCAACTTCACCGGCTGGACAATCTGGCCGCGCCACCGTCTTCCGGCTCGCATCCACAAGCAGGCATGATCATCGTCCCGTGCTCGATGGGAACGCTCGGAGCCATCGCTTCCGGTGCCGGGACCAACTTGATTCACCGCGCGGCGGACGTGACGCTCAAAGAGGGACGCACGCTGGTCCTCGTCCCGCGCGAAGCCCCTTACAACGCCATCCATCTGGAGAACATGTTGAAGCTTGCGCGCGCCGGGGCGCGCATTGTTCCGGCCAGTCCGGCTTTCTACCACCGACCACAGACAATCGAAGAACTGGTGGACCACTTGGTCCACCGTTTGCTGGACCAATTTGGCATCCCGCACAGTGCACGAACGCGATGGGGCGGCGGCGAATAGATCTTGCTTGAACCACTCTGGCTGCAAGGTTCGAGCGGCGCGGAGATGGCAACGGCGGCAGGACCACTGAAGAACGATCAGCGCCTCGCGCTCGGCGACGAAGTCTGCATCGTGTCAAAGTCTCGAGCGGAGGCGACTTATGGAGGACGTTACCAAGTTCGACTTCATGGAAGAAGAAGTTTAGCAAATGGATCAAGAGGTAGCGCGGATGCTCGCTGTGCTCCGGCGAGCAACGAGCGGACGCTATACAGCAGCAAGAAGTTGGAAGACTGCAAGTCGAACCACATCAGATCATTACCCGAACGGGGGAACTGGCCGCCAACGACCGGCGCTGAACGAATTCAGCAAAAGCGATCTCGCCGAGAAGCGCGAGATCTCTTCAGCCGTCAGGGCTTCGGTGTTTTCGGCTTCGGCTCTTCTTTTGGCGCCGGTTCATCCTCTTCGATAACGCGCACTTTGCTTCGGAACTTCTCGAAGTCGGTGTACCTCACGCGCATGCGCACGTGAACCGTCTGCCCGCTGTCGAAGACCAGTTCGTCATCAGCATAAGTGTAGGTCGGAAACCAGTAGCGCCCGTCGATGTTTTCGCGGTAGGTCTCGAAGGTCGGGAAGCGCTGCTTGCCTTCGGGCACGCCCTTGCCGCGCGCCTTGACGATCTGTAGATCGCGATCGTCAACCCAGATGCGCCCTTGAAAGAAGCGCTCTTTGGACTTCTTCGGGTCGGGCATGACCTTGGGCGCGACGTCGAAGACGTAGGTATCTATCTCGTCGATCCGCTCTTTGCCGACGTACTTGATGTCGTACTTGTCGATCTTGGACGCTTCCAACGCGAAAGGCTGAATCCCGCCGAGATCTTCCAGATCCTCGGGCGTGACCGTGATCTCCGTCAGCGTCGGCACGGGGAAGAAGATGATCTTTTCGTACCGATTGCCCTGATCGTCGAAGACGAACTGCGAAACGCGATGGTACTCGCCCGTGATCTGGCCGCCCATGCCGATGGTCTGGATCACCGCATCGCGCTTGAAGCTGTACTGGTTGAGCGCTTGCCGAAATTCCGTCTCCTTGGCGGAGAAAGCGCGGATGATAGCCTCGATGTTCGGCGGCGTCTCCGCGTTGCGCAACGCGCTCGTCTGCGCAAGCGCCGCCGTTCCGAACAGAATCACGAGGAGAAGATGACCGAGCCGTCTGATCATAGCCTGTACGCCCGACCTAGCATCGTCATCTGAGATGCCGACCGGCGGCCCTTCGTTTGCTCGAGGCGGCGCGCCAACACCCACGCCCCAAAGCCGACGGCTGAGCCCGCCGCGACCGGTTCGGCAACCCGTCGCAAAGGGGGGTCGCCGCCTTTGAGAACGAGGCGTGATAGAGTTGCTCGCCCCCATCAGGCGCTCGCAAGGCGCGCGAAATTGCGGAGCAGTTTCAAACCCGTCTGTTGGCTCTTCTCCGGATGGAACTGCACGCCGTAGATGTTGCCACGCGCCACCACCGAAGCGTAGCGCACGCCGTACTCGGTCTCGCCGATGATATCGGACTCATCCGCTGCATCGCAGTAGTAAGAATGGACGAAGTAGAAGAAAGCGTCGTCCTCGATGTCGGCAAAGAGCGGATGCTGGCGGCGCTGGTGGACTTGGTTCCACCCAACGTGTGGGACGCGCAAAGCGTCGGCGAAGCGCCGCACGTGCCCACGCAACAACGAGAGCCCTTCAACCGGCCCGAACTCTTCGGATGATTCGAAGAGCAACTGCATGCCGACGCAGACGCCGAGCAACGGCGTGCCGCGCGCCGCGCGCTCGCGCACCAAAAGATCGAACTCGCGTTCGCGCAAAGCGCGCATGCACGCGCCGAAAGCTCCGACGCCGGGCAAGACCAGCCTTTCGGCCGTGCGCAAGACCTCCGGCTCGCCGCTCACTTCCGCCTGGCACCCGGCAGCAAGAAAAGCCTTCTCCACCGAGCGCAAGTTCCCGACGCCGTAATCGATGATCGCAACCTGCACAGACATCGAGTGCTCCTTGCCGAAAAGACGACTCTTCACAACACCCCTTTGGTGCTCGGCACGCCGTGGACGCGCGGATCCGGTTCGACGGCCCGGCGAAAGGCGCGGGCCGCCGCCTTGAAACACGCTTCCAGCGCATGGTGCGCGTTGCGGCCGCGCAACAGATCGATGTGCAGATTGCAACGCGCTTCGTGCGCGAAGGAACGCCAGAAGTGTTCGCCCATTTCGACCGAGAAGTTGCCCACCGTCTGCCGTCGCACTCGCAAGCGATAGACGAAGTAAGCCCGGCCCGAAAGATCGACCACGGCTCGACAAAGCGCCTCGTCCATCGGCACGGTCGCTTCGCCGTAGCGCGCGATGCCTCGTTTGTCGCCCAAGGCTTGCGCGAAGGCTTGACCGAGCGTGATGCCGACGTCTTCCACCGAATGGTGGTCGTCGATGTGCAGATCACCGCGACACTCGACCTCGAGATCGAACAAGCCATGGCGCGCGAAAAGCTCAAGCATGTGATCGAAAAATCCGATGCCGGTTGACGTTTTTGCCTGTCCCGTGCCGTCGAGCACGAGCGCGACGTGCACGTCCGTTTCGCGCGTCCGCCGCGCGACCGTAGCGGAACGAGGTGATTGTTGTTCATTCATCGTCCGATCTCCTTCTCGCTCTCTGCGCGAAGATCTCGCCCAACGCGGCGACCAGTTGCGCGTTCTCTTCGGGCGTGCCGATGCTGACGCGGAAATAACGCGACAGCATCGGGTAACCACTCACATCGCGGACGAGGATGCCGCGGCGGCGGAGGGCGGTGATGCCGGGCGACCACATGGACTGGATCACCGTTTCGCCGCTCGCCATCATCTCGGCGGCCTCGGCGGCGGTCTTCCAGAAGCCGTGGAAGTGCCCTGCCCTGCGCCGGGCCTCCAGCACCGAGATCAGCCGGTCGATCTCGTCGGTGGTCATGTTGCCGATGTCCCGGAATGTCACCTCGCCCCGC
>CAKZOF010000527.1 GCA_937135995.1 uncultured Pyrinomonas sp. | reverse complement strand
ATCATCGCCACTATGCTCGTCGTCTTCGGGCTTTATTTCTACTTCCGCTTCGGCGACCCGTTCATGGCTCTCTGGTCCGGTCTAGTCGGGTTCTTCCTGTGGGATGCGGCGCGCGCCGTGCTCCGCCGATCAGCGAGTGCGCGTTCGGTCGCCGATGCCATGCGCGCCCCGGTTGCGCTCGATCCCGACCTGCTCGTCAGCCACTTCGTCGACCGTATGCTGCCGCTCCATCGACGGACCGTGTATCCGGTTGCACGCGACGGACGGCTCTACGGGCTGCTCTCGCTGGAAGATTTGCGCCGGCTTCCGCGCGACGCATGGCACCGGACGCGCATCGTGGACGCGATGCGGCCGATCGACAAGGACCTCTTCGTCGAAGCGTCGGCGCCGCTCCGCCTTGCCGAAGAGAAGATGAACCGAAATGGACTGGGCGCGCTGGCCGTGGTGGATGAAAGAGGCGCGTTGATCGGACTGCTTCAGAGCGAACGTCGAACCTAAGCGCCAGCATCGTCGGTCGGCTTTCGATCGATTTATTTTTAACTCGCGGTCTTGCGCACGTGCTATAATTTTTCGCTCTTTATTGAGTCACCTGTTCTCCCGTCAGGCCAAAAGTCAAGTAAGGAGGAACCGACCGAGATGGTTACGCAGATCAAACAAGGGGGCGACATCATGGCGCGCATCGAAGCGCTGCTCGGCGACGAAGCGCACCGGCTGCTCGAACACCAATCGCGCACCATCCCCAAGGAGAAACTTCATCTTCCCGGACCGGATTTCGTCGACCGCGTCTGGGCGCTGTCGGATCGTCCGACGCCTGTGCTTCGGTCGTTGCAAGCGCTCTTCAACCACGGACGGCTCGCTGGCACAGGCTACCTTTCCATCTTGCCAGTCGATCAAGGGGTGGAACATTCCGCGGGTGCCTCGTTTGCGCCCAACCCGGACTACTTCGATCCGGAGAACATTGTCCGGCTCGCCATCGAGGGTGGCTGCAACGCGGTCGCTTCGACCTTTGGCGTGCTCGGCGCAGTAGCGCGCAAGTACGCGCACAAGATCCCGTTCATCGTCAAGATCAACCACAACGAACTGCTGACCTACCCGAACAAGTTCGACCAAATACTCTTTGGCACCGTCGAGCAAGCGCGCGACATGGGCGCTGTAGCCGTCGGCGCCACTGTCTACTTCGGTTCGGAAGAATCCACGCGCCAGATCACGGAGATCGCCGAAGCCTTCGCCTACGCGCACGAACTCGGGATGGCGACCATCCTCTGGTGCTACCTGCGCAACCCGAAGTTCAAAACGCCCGAAGGCGACATGCATACAGCAGCTGATCTGACCGGCCAAGCTAATCACCTCGGCGTGACCATGCAGGCCGATTTGATCAAACAGAAGCTTCCCGAAAGGAACGGCGGCTACCTCGTGCTCAGCCATGAATCGCCCTATGGCAAGACGAACAAGAAGGTTTACGAAGAGTTGACGACCGAGCATCCGATCGACCTCGTCCGCTATCAGGTCGCTAACTGCTACATGGGGCGCTGCGGCTTGATCAATTCCGGCGGCGAATCCAAAGGCAAGAGCGACTTGCAAGAAGCTGTGCGTACGGCGGTGATCAACAAGCGCGGCGGCGGCATGGGGCTCATCTCCGGGCGCAAAGCCTTCCAACGGCCGCTGGCCGAAGGCGTCGAACTGCTTCACGCGATTCAAGACGTCTACCTAGCCCCAGAGATCACCATTGCCTAACGGCAAGCACCAAAGGACAAGGAGGCGAAGTTCGAAACAAAGTGAACGAACAAGAAACGAGCAAACCCGACGAACAGACCTCGCAAAAGATCCCTAATGCCGTCTCGGATGAAACCGGACAACTCGATGTCCGCTTCATCCTGTGGCGAAAGTTCTGCGCCGAAGAAGGTATCCCAGTCGAGACGCTCCCGAGCGATCTGGAGGAAGAGAAAAGACGGCGGTGGGAAGAGCTAAAACAAGCTAATCTAAGTTAAGCGCGAAAGCGCTCCGCTGCTCCCCTTCGCTGAAGAAGCGGAACAATTTAGTTCCGCTTCTTCAGCGTTCTTAAAGAACCGAACACCTGGGTTGGGGATCTTGGACAGCGCTGACTCACGTTGCTGCGCGTGGCAGGAGCAAGCGCGCCCAGTCAACTGGTTGGGTCGCCGTCATCTCTCCTTCAGTGGCTTCCGCCGCTCTGCGGCGTCTTGACCAAACGATCGACATCGAAGCCTTGCGCGGCGACGCGCTCCAGTATGCGCCGATAGGTCGCTTCATCGAGTTGCGGCGTTCGACTCAGAATCCACAGATACTTGCGCGACGGTGCGCCTACCACGGCGTAGCGGTAATCGGGATCGAGATCGATGATCCAGTAATCGCCCGAGAACGGCCAGAAAAAGGTGACTTTGAGTTTGGCGTTGGTCTGTTTATCGACCACGCGCGCCGTGCCTTTGGCGGTGTCGATTTTGCCATCCCCTTTTCGGCACCGGTTGATAACGCGAATTTTGCCGTCGGGGCGCAGCTCGTAGGTCGCCGTGGTATCGGCGACGCACTGCCGCTGGAAACGGTTCGGGTAGCGCGCGATCTCGTACCACGTGCCGACGTAGCGATCGAGCTCGACTCGCGGGACGACCTGCGGCTTGTCATCGCGCACCAGCGCACGCGCGGCGCCGGCGACGGCCAGCGTCGTCAAACTGGCGACCACGACGGTTTTGAACATCCCTCTGGAATTTCGTCGCATGGCAAAGACCGCTTCCTCAACCTAAATCTTGGATCGAAAAAGCTCCCGTCAAAAACGGGTTCATCCGTCGTTCCTGTCCGATGGTGGTATCGGGTCCGTGTCCGACGTAAACCACCACGTCATCGCCGAGCGGCAGGATCCGGTGGTGGATTGATTCCATCAACTCTTCGAAAGAGCCGCCGGGCAAATCCGTCCTCCCGATGGATCCGGCAAACAGGCAATCGCCGCCGAAAAGCGTCCGCTCTTCGGGCTCGAAAAGAACGACGTGACCAGGCGCATGGCCGGGCGTGTGAAGAACCTCGAACCGCAGGTCGCCCACGGCGTAGATCTCCCCATCGTGCCAGTGCCGATCGAGCGGCGGCGGGGCATCGTAGACTAGACCGAGCCGCGGCCACTCGGAGCGCGGAATGCCGAGCCACGCTGGTTGCTCCGGCAACGCGTGGTACATCGCTTCGTCCGCTGGATGGAGGATGATCTCGGCCTCGGGCTTCAACTTCTTCAATTCGCCGACGCCGCCGATGTGATCCGTGTGGGCGTGCGTCAGCGCAATGGCTTGAAGATCGAATCCATGCCGATCCACAATGGCCGCAACGCGCCGGGCACCCGCCGCATCACCCGGGTCGATGACCATGGCGCGGCGCGTCCGCTCGCAGACGACCAATCGCGAATTCTGTTGAAAAGGCGAAACGACGAAAGTTTGAACGATCATGCTCTCCCCGTCGTCCTCGACGGACCGTTGTCATCGGAGCGGCCACCGAAGGGCGTGCTCGCTTTGCTCGAGGACATCGCATGCTGCTCATCGAATCATCTAAATTTCGACGATGATCCTTCCGTCCTCGTTTGGAAGTATAATCCCTTTGCAACGGAGTTCGCCACCGGGCAAGGGGCTTGAAAGGTTATGCCGATCACACAACGCGCAGCAACGCTCGCCGAAGTTCTAGATGAATTGACCGCCGAGGGCGCGCCCGAACTGACCGAACACTATCCGGACGGGTCGCTCCGCTGCTACGCCTGCGGCCACCGCTGCTTGATCAAAGAAGGGCGGCGCGGCATCTGCAAGGTGCGCTTCAACCGCGGCGGCAAGCTGATGGTGCCGATGAACTACGTCGCGGCGCTGGCGTGCGACCCGACCGAAAAGAAGCCCTTCTTTCACGTCCTTCCCGGTTCGGACACGCTCACCTTCGGCATGCTCGGCTGCGATCTCCATTGCGCCTATTGTCAGAACTGGTTGACGTCGCAGGCGCTGCGCGACGAAGCGGCCGGGACGCTGCCACGGTTGGTCACCGCCGACCGGCTCGTCGCGCTGGCGCGGACCTACGGCGCACGCATGATCGGTTCAAGCTACAACGAGCCGCTGATCACCGCCGAATGGGCCGTCGAGGTCTTCAAGCGCGCCAAACAGGTCGGCTTGCGAACAGCCTTCATCTCCAACGGCAACGCGACGCCGCAAGTGCTCGACTTCCTGCGCCCGTGGACCGATTGCTACAAGATCGACCTGAAAGCGATGAACGACCGCAGCTATCGTCAACTGGGCGGCGTGCTCGATAACATCCTCGAAACGATCAAGATGGTTCACGAGCGCGGTTTCTGGGAGGAGATCGTGACGCTCGTCGTGCCAGGTTTCAACGATTCCGAGGATGAACTGCGGCGCGCGGCGGAGTTCATCGCCAGCGTCTCGCCCGACATCCCGTGGCACGTCACCGCTTTTCACCAAGACTACAAGATGACGGATAATCCAAACACCACCGCCGAACAACTCATACGCGCGTGCGAGATCGGACGCGCAGCCGGTCTGCGCTACGTCTATGCGGGCAACCTACCCGGGCGCGTCGGGCGCTGGGAGAACACCTACTGCCCGCACTGCGACGAACTGCTCGTCGAGCGACATGGCTTCATCGTGCGCCGCATGAACGTGACGCCCGACGGCCATTGCCCGACGTGCGGGACGAGGATTCCGGGCATTTGGTCGTGAACGAGACGCTGAAACGGGAGCGAGAGGATCCACACTCTCGCGCTGTCAAGATCAAAGAACGCGCGCTCGCACTCGGCTTTCACAAAGTCGGCATCGCGCGTGCCGAACCGTTGCCTGACGAACGAGCGCGCCTCGAAGAGTGGTTGCGGCGCGGCTTGCATGCCACCATGCACTGGATGGCGCGCGATATCGAACGGCGAACCGATCCGCGCCAACTGCTGCCCGCAGCCCGTTCGGTGATCGCCGTGGCGCTCAACTACTACACACCGCACGTGCACGCCGATGATCCGACACAGGGAAAGATTTCGCGTTACGCTTGGGGCGATGACTATCACCTCGTCATTGAAGAGAAGCTTCGCACACTGCTTTCGTGGATGCAAAGCGAGTGGCCCGGCACGCAAGGCAAAATTTGCGTCGATGCGCAACCCGCGATGGACAAAGCGTGGGCTGTGCGCGCCGGATTGGGCTGGATCGGCAAGCACTCGAACCTGATCACGCGCGAATACGGTTCGTGGGTCTTTCTCGGCGAACTCATTCTCGATCTCGAACTCGAACCTGACGCGCCGTTTGCGGAAGATCACTGCGGCACGTGCACGCTCTGCTTGGAAGCTTGTCCTACGGGAGCCATCGTCGAACCGCGCGTGGTGGATGCAGGCCGCTGCATCTCGTACGCGACCATCGAACTTCGCGCCGAAGAGATCCCGGATGAAGTGGCGCGCAACCTCGACGGCTGGCTCTTCGGCTGCGACGTCTGCCAAGACGTCTGCCCGTGGAACAGATTCGAGCAGCCGACCGATGAAGAGCATTTCGCGCCGCGCAGCGGACAGACATCCTTGCCGCTCGCCGAAGTGATCGAAATGGACCACGAAACTTACGCGGAAAGGTTTCGCCACAGCGCGATCAAACGCGCCAAGCTCTCCGGTCTGAAGAGAACGGCGCGCGCGCTGCTGGCCGGCGATCGAGACTCGCCTGAGCGCTGAACCAAGAAGATCGTGCCCGCTGACTTTCGCTCTCGCCGCTTCGGCGATCGATACGGGCTTCGACATTTTTTTCGAACCGTTCCCCGGCCCGATCGAATGCGCGTCCACTTCGTCCGAACTTTCCCGCTTGCCTTTTGCCTCTCTTGCGCCGATAATTTCGCTTTTCGTCGAGCACACGCTCGATCTCACGCGACGATTCTTCGACGATAACCGAGGAGAAAGAGAAGATGGGCAAAGGAGACTTGCGCACAAGACGCGGGAAGATCTTTCGCGGGACCTACGGTAAATCGCGCCCGCGCAAGAAGAAGAGGAAAGATGCGGCCAAAGCGCAAACCGTCACTGGCGAGCAGGGCAAAGAGACTCCAACGAACGAAGCTCAGGCCACGAGAGCCTAAGCAGAATCTTCCGCAACGTGCTTTCGCGCGTGTCGGGGATGGCCTCGCCCGGCTTCGGCGAGAGGAAGGACTCCCGCCGGAGCCGTTTGATGGCGAGGGTTTCTAAGTCAACTGCCCCACTGCTGAAGCCGGGTGCTCCCGGCGCCGGGAGGGGTTGGTGGTATCTCTCGCTGCGCGCACGACCTTGCACGATCCTGCTGAAGGCATCTGGATGGCTGAGATCCCGAAGCGAACTCTTCCGCCGAGCTAGCTTCTTGCATCAGGACCGCTTTCAACGAAGCCTTGCGCAGGCGCGCGCGGCTTGCCACTTCGCAATGGTCCAGTTGCGCCAGTCGGCCCGCTCTGCGCTCGGGCGGCACACTTTCTGAAGAAGATGCTCGGTGACCTCTCGACGCCGGTCCGCCACCAGATCGGGCAACGCCTGGACCAACGCTGGAACGGCATCATCGCTCAAAGTGGAAGCATAGGCCGTATCGAAGTCGCTGCGCGCGGCGTTGACCCGCACGATCAAGCCTTCGGGATTGATCGCATGGAGCGCGATGAGCAGCACCAACCAGAGCGCCGCAGCGCCATAGAGAAAACGTGCGCGACGCCCTCGCAGCACCGTCGCCGCGAACCACACGAAAACAGCGGCCAACCAACACATGAACGCCGTCGCGTAAAAGCGCGAGGCCGTCAATCCGTATGCGTCCGTGTAAAGCAGCATGCGCTTGAGCGCCGAGAGCATGATGATGCCGACGAGCAGCAGTTGCACGACCGCCAGCGCGCGGAAGATCCGCTCGCCTCGCCGGTCGCCGCTTCGTTCCATGATCCACTGCGCCCCCCACAACAACGGCAACACGAGCCCGGCGACCATGACCAATTCGAAAAAGCCGCGCCGCGCATACTCGGCGTAAGTCAAACCGGCCGTCACCTCGACCAACGACGCGCCGCCGAAAAGATAGCGGAACTGTATGCCGACAAAGGCGAGAAACAGCAAATTGAGCAGCCCAAGCGGAAGCCCTATCTCCACGATCCCCAACGATCGGCGCGCCGTTTCGCGCCAGCTCGCGCCAACGTCGTTCGCCGATCTTTCCGGTAAATTCAGGATCGAAAGCACCGCGTTGCTTCTTTCGTGCTTCTGGTCGGTCTCGAAGGCCGCGCTGCGCAAGAAACCACTGACGATCCAAGCGAGAAACGCGACGATGAAGACATGCGAGAAGAACTCATCCAACGGCACGTCGAAAATGCGCTCGCACACTTGCGCGAAGACCGAATCGGCCGCCGCGAGCAACAAGCCGAAGATCAGGATCAAAGGGATGGAAAAAACGAGGCCGACGGCGATCGACATGGCACGCCTCACCCAAGCGGAGCGCGCCCGATCCATCCACGCCGTGTCCCGAAAGATCAGCATCGGCGTACCGACGATGACATCTTTCGTCGCCAACAGCGCGGCCCCCAAGTAGTCCAACGCTCCGGCGGTCCGAAGGCTTTTGCCGCGCCCGTGCCACGCGATCAACACAAGCGCCACGCAGATCCCGCACAGGTTCCAAAAGATCAGTAACAGAGACGCGCGCCACGCGACCCCTGACGCGCAGAAGAGCGCCATGACGAAGAACATGCCCGCTTCTGCGAACGCGAACCGCCCTTCGCGGCGCAGCAGATGGCAGGTGATGAAAAGCAACAAACCCGTCCACAGCGCGACGTTCAGGCCGAGCCCGCTAGAGCGGAACAGCGCGTCTCCCAGCACGCCGAGAGCAAGCCCGCTCTCTAAGACGAACAGCGCCGTTGCGTTTCTTTCCGACATACAGCCTCCGTTTCGAAAGCTCGCCATGGGTTGCGTCGGACGCGAACCGTTTTCGTCGATCATTTCGACTTCGCTGCCGCACGCGCCGCGCGGATCAATGCTTCCATGTGGTCCAGATATTTCTCCAGCGCGCGCCGCCCCTTTGCCGTGATGCTGTACTCCGTCTTCGGCGTGCGCCCCTCGAACCCCTTGGTGCAAACGATGTACTTTGCGTCTTCGAGTTTGCGCGCGTGAACGCTCAGGTTGCCGTCGGTCGTCCCGACGATCTCTTTCAACTCGCTGAAGGTGAGCGGTCCGCTGGCCGCCAGCGCACTGAGGATCGCGAGCCTCACCCGCTCGTGAATCAAGCGGTCCAGCTCCGCAGCCCGCCCTTGCGACGCGCGCTTTTCGTTCGCCTCCCCGCTCGTCTCGCGAGACGAAGCGCGAACCGTTGAAAGAACCCGTCTAACCGCCATACTTCCTCGCAATCACCAAGCCGAAGATGAGATGCAGGCCGCCAAAAGACGCGCCCATCAGCGCGTTCTGCCACGCCGGCGCGCAAACGAGCGCAACGCCGCCCAAGAGCATGAAGCAAGCGCCCATCAGCGGCACCGGACGCACGGAGAAAGCGCCGCCGGTCATCACGCCCGCGCCATAAAGCAGCATCCACATCGCCGGAAGAAGATCTAACTGCCCGCGCTGCACGAAAGCAACAGTCAAAAGCGCAGCCGCCAACACGGGCGGCGAGAAGTTCGTCATCAACTTGCGCCCCGGTTTGGAGAGAAGCGAGGTTTGCGACCGCCGTGCCTTTCTCCACATGGCGAGCGCCGAGATAGAGAAGCCGACAACAGCCGCGCCGAGCCACGCGCCAAGCCACACGCGCCGGTCGCTGGCTCGCGCGGCGAGCGCAGTTGTCGCCCACGCGACGATGCCCGTCAAGGCCAGTCCCCAACCGGAGACGGCCGTGAAGGCGACGGCGCGTTCCATGGTCTCGCGGATGAACCGTAGATTGTCCATCGCGCGGCCATGGAGCGTCGTCGGTCCGCCGGATGTCATGTCTTTCGGACGCATGCACCGCACGATACGCCGGAGTTTTGATTTTGTCAAGTTCTTTATGTTGTAAAGTAATTGACAGCCTTTGTCTCGACGGGGAAGGCCGCCCCGCATGCAGTTTGCGTCCCTTTTCCCATCGTGCGATGACAGCCATCGCGGCCCGAACGAAACCGTGGCACCGATGCCGCCGGGAGCTGCTCCCTTTGATCGAGCAGCTTGGAGCGAACGCGCGCAAAGGCGTATGATGGAGATTGAAGAGGTGACATCGGTGACCAGTCGCGCGAAACAAGAGGCCCTGCTCAAGGATGCTTACGGAAGGGCGATCCGCGACCTGCGGATCTCGGTGACGGATCGTTGCAATTTCCGTTGCTTTTACTGCCTGCCGCACGGCGAACCGCCCTTTGCCCCGAAAGCACAGATGCTGAGCTACGAAGAGATCGAGCGAGCGGCAGAGGTCTTCGTCGCGCTCGGCATCGAGAAGATCCGCTTGACAGGCGGTGAGCCGCTGATGCGACGCGACATAGAGATGCTCGTCGCGAAACTGGCCCGCCTCAAAGCGCAAGGTCTGCGCGATCTGGCGATGACCACCAACGGCTATTTTCTCCCGGCACGCGCGGCGCAATTGCGCGCCGCGGGACTCGATCGGGTGACCATCAGCCTCGACAGTCTCCGTCGCGAGTCGTTTGCGCGCATCACGGGAGTGGATGCGCTCGCACGAGTGCTTGACGGGATTGCAGCGGCGCGAGACGCAGGATTCAAACCGATTAAAATCAACGTCGTCGTGGTTCGCAGCTACAACGAAGACGAAGTGGCGGACCTTGCAGCGTTCGCGCGCGAGCACGATCTGGTCATGCGGTTCATCGAGTTCATGCCGCTCGACGCAGCCTACGATTGGTCGCGCGAGAAGGTAGTCTCGGGACGCGAGATACGCCAGCGCATCGAGCGTCGTTTCCCACTCGTGCCCATCGAAGAAGAGCGCGGATCGAGCACGGCCGTTCGCTTTCTTTTCGCCGATGGCGCGCCGGGCGAGATCGGCATCATCGCTCCGGTCACCGAGCCGTTCTGCGGCGCTTGCTCGCGCATCCGTCTCACTGCCGACGGGCAGATCCGCACCTGTCTGTTCTCGACGGTGGAACACTCGCTGCGCGACGTGCTTCGAAGCGGCGCTTCGCGCGACGAAATCGGCGCCTTCATTCGCGCGGTGGTGATGAAAAAGGAGAAGGGCCATCGGATAAATGACCCTGACTTCGTTCCGCCAGCGCGAACGATGAGCTTCATCGGAGGATGAGGATGGGGATGAAAACCGAAGCAACGCTGGAAGATCTCTACAAGGTCGAAGGCAAAGCCGAAATCATCAACGGAGAGGTCGTGCCGATGTCTCCCACCGGACGCTTACCTTTTTATGCTGCGCGCGCCATTTTTCTTTCGCTCTACGATTACGAGAAGCGGACCGGCATCGGCTACGCCGTCACGGATGGTGCCGGGTTCGCTGTCGATCTTCCGCACCGCAAATCTTTCTGCCCGGACGCTGCTTTCTACGTCGGCGACATCAACAGCATGAAGTTCTTCGAAGGCGCGCCGCTGTTCGCCGTCGAAGTGCGCAGCGAGCACGACCGTGGGCCCAGAGCAGAAGAAGAGATCGCTCGCAAGATCGCTGACTATTTCGCCGCCGGCACAAGGGTTGTGTGGGACGTCGATCTGCTGAGCGACGAGGTCGTGCGCGTCCATCGCGCGAGCGAAGCTGGCAAGGTCACCGTTTACCGCCGAGGTGACGTGGCTGAAGCAGAACCGGCCTTGCCCGGCTGGCGTCTTCCCGTTGATGAGCTGTTTCCGCAACGCTAGTGCGCGCGCCCACCAGCACCTTCGAGCGGCGATGGCGACGTCGCTTCCAGCGGAACGCCCGCGGTTGATTGCGCGTCCCCGCTTGCCCGCCACGCAACGCTGCTTCCATCGAAAACCCGCGCTGGTTGTCGTCACCGCGCCCTGTTCCGACATTGCCAACCCACGGTGCATACAGGAAGAGGAGCGCTGAAACAGCGTCGTCGTCACCACCCCCTGCTTCAATGCTTGCCGGAGAGCCGCACGCTCCTTGTCGGCGTAGATCACAGCATCGCTTCCGAGCGCACGGGTTCGCGGAGAATGGCTTCGGCAGCTTTGGCGGCGCGGCGTGCGGCGGCTAGATGTGCGCCGCGCAAATCGGCGATCTGCATGAGCGACTCTCCGGTGCGCGAAAAGAGTCTGAACAGATCTCCCTCTTCGGCCTTGGTTTCGCGCACGAGTTCGCTCCACGTAACGCCCTGTGCCCAACGGGCGGCGGCCGCAGCGGCTGAAAAGTTTATCTCCGAAGCTGGTTCCAAGTCTTCGCGCCACTCGACGCTCGCCACATCGTAAGCGATCTGCTCGAACTCGGCGAGCGCCATCACCAATCGATCATCGAGCGGGAGTTCGCCGTAGTCGCGCTCTTCATCGGCAGCGAGCGCGGCCATCACGCCGGCGACCAACGGGGCGTCGAGCCGTGCGAGCAACCCGCGCTCCAAAGCTTCGCCGACCAACAGAGGGCGGTCGAGCCTCAGATCGGCGAGCCAACGCCCCCGTTCGGTGACGCGTTCGGCAGCGAGGTCGAGGTAGCCGAAATGGGCCAGTACGCGCGCGCGTTGTGCGAACGGATGCCACGTCTCGTCGCGCAGAGCTTCGATGCGCCGTTCGAGCCGCTCCAGCCTCTCGGCATCTTCGATCGACTCCCACAGCGCTTGTGCGCAAGGCGCGGTCACTGGTCCGGTAACCCGTTCGATCAAATCGTCCAA
The DNA here is from genome assembly GCA_937135995.1 of uncultured Pyrinomonas sp. Taxonomy (GTDB): domain Bacteria; phylum Acidobacteriota; class Blastocatellia; order Pyrinomonadales; family Pyrinomonadaceae; genus Pyrinomonas. The sequence goes on along the minus strand of CAKZOF010000527.1, from coordinate 1,376 downwards.
GATGGCCACGGCATTTTCGATCTCGGCGCGCGCTTCCGCTGGACGCGGCTCGTGCAATGGCGGAGTCAGTCCCGCGCGCACTTCGGCGAAAGCCGTCTCGCGTGCCTCGTCGCGCAGCCCGTAGATGCGGCTGTAGACGCGGCGCACGCGCCCGAGTCCGAGCACGACGCGACGCCCGTCTTCGCGCACGCCGACGAGGTTGGTGCCCCGTCTTTCGGTGACGAAGACCAGCGCATCTTTGCCACGTCCGACCTTGACGATGCGCCCGGGGACGACCACTTCATCGAGCCAAGCGATGTTCCGTTCGGCGCGCGTTTGCGCGCCGTCTTCGAGCAAGCGGGCGCGCGCGCTGGCAAGACGTTCAAGCGCACGCGCCTGTTCGACGCCGTTTTCGCACCCGGCAGCGGCGAGCCGTTCGCCGAGGCGCACTTCCACACGCTGGCGCTCGCGCGCGAAAGAAGCGATCCGTTCCGAAAGATCGCGGTAGGCGAAACTGCGCTCGATGATCTCGCGCACTTGGGCGAAATTTCCATAGGCGTCAACGAGGTTGAGCAACGTTGTGTAGGTCGCGCGGAACTGGCTTTCGAGCGGATCAGGAGGCGCGCTGAGCAAGTGGACTACGCGCTGCGGGTTCTGATGCGGGCCCGGAGCGGCGACGATGAAACCGACGTTGTCCTTGCCGCGGCGTCCGGCCCGCCCCGTCATCTGCTGAAACTCGGAGGCTGTCAGCGGACGCCAGCCGCTGCCGGTACGCATGTCCGTGCAGGTGAGGACCACAGTGCGCGCCGGAAAGTCCACGCCCGCGGCCACCGTCGCCGTGGCGAAGATCGCATCGAGCAACCCGGCGCCCATCATGCGCTCCACGGCGAGCTTCCACGCTGGCAGGTGTCCGGCATGATGTGCGCCGACGGCGCCGCGCACTACTGTCTCCCAGTGTTTGTGGTGGCGTATTTCGGGATGCTCGTCGGCGAACTCGCGCAAAAAAGCGCGGCGCGCCGCTTTTCTCGTCGCATCCGGATCGCGGCGCAGCGCCGCCGCCTCGGCGGCTGCTTCGTCACATCGGCGGCGCGTCGGCAGAAAGATGATCGCCGGAAGAAGATCGTACTCGCCCAGCGCCTCGAGCAGCTCGCCCTGCGCCACCCGGAGCGGATCGCGGTCGCCGTGGCGCGGCCGCTCTCCTTCCTGTCCCGCATCAGCGGCCCGGTGGTCTGGGTGCTCGGCCGGTCGAGCGGCGCCATCCTCCGCCTGTTCGGCGCGCACCGTCCGCTCGACCAGTCGATCACGGAGGAGGAGGTGCGCGCCGTGGTCGCCGAGGGCGCGCAGACCGGCGCCCTTGAGCATGAGGAGCGGCACATGATCGAGCGCGTGCTGCGGCT